>JANPLZ010000121.1:0-42565 GCA_031422555.1 Cypionkella sp.
GGCTATGATCAGATGATCAAAGCAGTTGGCGCTGCGGGCCGCCAAAAACGCCGCCAAGATCATCGCATCATCACCGTCATGGGTCGAAGCCGCCAGCACTGTGCGGCTGCGCGGGGCAGGGGCGGCAAACGGTGGCGGGGCATGGCGGGCAACCCCCTGTGATTTCAACGCAATCACCGGCCCCACGGCGCGCAGCGGCAACCCCAAGTCCACCAGCGCCTCAAGCGATGCCTGATCTTGCGCCGACACCCAACGGATCCGCGCCAGCGTTTGCGCCATCAGCCCCCTCAGCCTGCGCCAATTCCGGGCCGATCGTTGCGACATCCGCGCGCCAATCACCATAACCGCAACGCCTTTGCCGTGGGCGGCGGCAATCCGGGCGGGCCACAGCTCATTCTCCAGGATAATCAACGCACCCGGCTGCCAGCGCCGGATTACCCGCGCGGCGGCCCCTGCGCTGTCCAGTGGCGCCAGCGCTGCGGTCACGCGCGGCACCTTCCAGCCCTGCACCATCGCCCGCGCGGTCTGAGTGTTGCAGGTGATCAAAACCTGCAACGCGGGCCGCGCCGCCAACAACGCCTCCAGCACCCAGCGCGCCGAGGTGATCTCGCCATTCGATGCGCCATGCAGCCAAAGTGTTGGCCCCGATGGCGCGGGCGGGCCAAAGCCCAACCGCTCGCCCAGATGCGGGCTGCGCCGGATCAACAGCCCCAAAAGCACGAAGGGCAAAGCCAACGCCATGACAAGCCGGTAGATCAACATGCCGCCCCCTCTGGCCGCCCAGTTATGCCGAACATCGCAAAGTTGCAGCAAAATTCGGCACCGCCACGCGGGTTTTGGCGTTGGATCACAGCGCACAAGGCCGCAGCCCCGGCCAATCCGTGGCCAGATGATAGGCCTGCCCCATCGCCAGAATGGCGGCGTCCGCCCCAACGCGGCCTGCAATCTGCATCCCCATCGGCAAACCGTTTGCGCCAAAGCCTACCGGCACCGACAGCGCCGGCAGTCCCGCCAAAGACACCGGGATCACCACTTCCATCCAGCGGTGATAGGTGTCCATTGCGGTGCCGTTGATCGTTTGCGGCCAGCGCCATTCCACCGGAAACGGCCAAACCTGCACTGATGGCAGCACCAGCGCGTCATAGCTGTCAAACAAGGCGGCGGCGCGGGCATACCATGCCGACCGGATGTGCGACGCGCGGTAGACCGCCTGCGCCGTCAGGGTGCGGCCCTGTTCGATTTCCCAAACCGTCTCGGGTTTCAACTGCGCGCGGCTGGCCGGGTCGTCATAATGCTGGGCCATTCCTCCTGCGTTCAGCAGGGCGCGCAAAGTGGTCCAGGCCTGCCACAAATCGGTGGCGGGAAACGGCGCTGGCACCGCATCGACCCGCGCACCAAGGGTTGTGAACACGCCAAGCGCCGTTTCACACAGGGGCAGGATACCGGGTTCCACCGGATAGGCGCCGCCCCAATCGCCCAGCCAGCCGATGCGCTTGCCCCGCAGATCGCCGCCTAACTGGGCGGCAAAATCCATCCCGTCGCGGCCAAACGGCACGCCTGGGTTCACCCCCGCCTGCACTGTCAACAAGCGCGCGAGGTCTTCCACACAGCGCGCCATCGGGCCTTCGGTGGCCAGCGTCGCCAAAAACGTCTCGCCCCCCGCATCTCCGGGCACCAGACCCCAACTGGGGCGAAAGCCGTAAACATTGCAAAATGCCGCCGGATTGCGCAAGGACCCCATCATGTCAGACCCGTCGGCCACCGCCAGCATCCGCGCCGCTAGCCCCGCCGCAGCCCCCCCCGATGATCCGCCCGCGCTGCGCGCCAGATCGTAAGGGTTGCGCGTCACCCCATGCACCGGGTTGAACGAATGGCTGCCATGGCCCCATTCCGGCGTGTTGGTCTTGCCGATAAAGATCGCCCCCGCGCCGCGCATCCGGGCGGCCAGCAGATCATCCTGCGCAGGCACAAAATCGGCAAACAGCGGCGATCCGTAGGTGGTGCGCAAACCGGCCGTGGCGCATAAATCCTTCACCGCCATCGGAATGCCATGCAGCCAGCCGCGCGGTTCTGCATCATCCGCCCTGCGCGCCTGCGCCATCAGATCATCGCTGCCCCGCACCGACACGACCGCGTTCACCGCCGGATTGACGGCCGCAATACGGGCAAGGCACGCCGCCATCACGTCGGATGGGGCAACCTGCCGTGCGGCGATCATCCGAGAAAGATCTGACGCAGAGCGGTCGATCAAGTCCATGACGTCCGCCTTTTCATCTGTTCGGAAATATCCACGGGGGGTGTCGCAATTGCACCGGCAATTGCGACTTTGGGGGGCCGTCAGCCCCCCTCTTTTTGCCAAAAACCGAACTGCTTACTTCTGCAATTCGGTCCATATCGCGGTTTGATATTCCAACGCCTTGCCCGAGCAGGTCAACACGAACTGGCCGTTCTTGACAAATTCGGCAGGCGTCACGATCTCGGGCGCGGTTTTCATATCGGCGGGCATGAACGCATCCGACCCGGTGATGCCATTGCCATAGCGCGCGAAATCCGACAGCATCGCGGCGTTTTCCGGCGCCATGATAAAATCCATGAACAAATAGGCGTTATCGACATTTTTGGCATCCGCCAGCAACACCACATTGTCCATCCACAGCCCAAAACCTTCTTTGGGATAGCCGTAGGCCACATCGGCATTGCCAATGCGCGCCCGCATCGCCGAGCCGTTCCAATCCACCGTCGCACCGTAGTCATTGTTGGTCATCTTTTCGATGGTGGAATAATCCATCGACAGCCATTTCGGCTTGGCCGCCAACAAGGCATCGCGGACCTTTTTCATCACTTCGGCGTCTTCAGAGCAGACCTTGCCGCCCATATACATGGTGGCCAGCGCCAAAACGTCACCCATTTCGGGGATGATGTTGATCTTGCCTTCCAACTCGGGGGGCGGGTCCATGAAGATGGCAGAGGTGTTGATATCGCCGCTGTAAACCTTGGTGTTCACCGCAACCCCGGTCGATCCCCACTGATAGGGCACCGACAGGGTGCGACCCGCGTCCCAGGCCACGTCGCGCCACTCCGGGGCGATGTTCTTGTGGTTGGGCAGGCGCGTCAGATCCAGCGGGGTGATCAGGCCTTTGTCGTTGTAAACCTTGACAAACCCCGCCGATGGCACCGCCAGATCAAACCCCGACGCGCCTGCCTCTATCTTGGCCAAGGCGGTGTCGTTGCTGTCAAAATCGGTGATGGTGACTTTGACATCGTGGGCGGCTTCGAACTTTTTGATCAGATCGGGGCTGGTGTAGTTGCCCCAGTTATAAAGAAACAACTCGCCTTCGGCATGGGCGGCAGCGGCGGTGCCCAGCAGCAGGGCAGTGGCGATCAGCATGGGTTTCATCGGTGGTCTCCTTAGGGGTGAACGGGTCAGTCGCGTTTGCGGCTGACAAGGAAAAAAGCACATAACATCAGTAGGGTAATCGCCAAAAGCAGGGTCGAGATGGCGTTGACATCGGGTTTCATCGCACGGCGTAACTGGCCCAGCATATAGGTGGGCAGGGTGTCCTGACCGGGGGATTTTATAAATTCGGTGATCACCACGGTATCAAGTGAGGTGACAAACGCCAGCATCGCCCCCGCCATCACACCGGGCAGCACCAAGGGCAGGGTGACATGGCGAAAGGTTTGCCATGGGCTGGCGTAAAGATCGCCCGCAGCGGTTTCCAGCGTCAGATCCATGCTTTCCAGCCGGGCGCGGATCGGCAGATAGGCAAAGGGGATGCAAAACGCGGTATGCGCCAGCACCATATAGCCAAGGCCGGTATATCCGGTGGCCTTTTTCAGCATGGCAAAGAAAATCAACAGCGCCACCGCCGTAACAATTTCCGGCACCATCAGCGGCTGATTGATAGCCACATAAATCCATGTCTGCCCGGTAAACTTGGCCCGCCGCGTGGTGCCAAGCGCCGCCATGGTGGCCAGAATGGTGGAAAATACCGCCGCCAGCGTGGCAATCAACAGCGTGTTCACCGCCGCCTTGCGCACTTGTTCGTTTTCCCACGCCACCGCATACCAATGCAGCGATAGCCCTTCCCAGTCCGAGATGCTTTCGCCTTTGTTGAACGAAAAGATCACCAGCGTGATGATCGGCAAATACAGCAGGATAAACGTGGCCACCGCCACGGCGGCAAAGCCGGGCAGCGCTGTGATGGAAAACTGCCGCGGTCTAAACATCGCGGCGCGCCCCGCTGACGGCACGGGTGTAATAAACCAGCGCAATCGTCACCACGATCAACAACAGCATCGAAATCGCCGCCCCAAGCGGCCAGTTCTTGCCCTGCCCAAACTGCAATTCGATAAAATTGCCCACCATCATCTGCTTGCCACCGCCCAGCACGCGCGGAATGACATAGGCCCCAAGCGATGGCACGAACACCAGAATTGACCCCGCCACCACGCCCGGTTTGACGATGGGCAGGATCACCCGGCGCAACACCTGGCCCCGGCTGGCATAAAGATCATAGCCCGCCTCCAGCAAGCGGTGATCGAACCGGTCAAGGGCTGCAAACAGCGGCAACACCATCAGCGGCAGGTAGACATAGACCATGCCGATCAGAACGGCGGTATCGGTGTAAGTCATGCGCAACGGTTCGGTGATCGCGCCGATGTTCAGCAAAACCGTGTTCAACAGCCCCTCGTTGCGGATGATCTGGTTGACCGCGAAAGTGCGGATCAACAGGTTGGTCCAGAACGGGATGGTGATCAGGAACAGCCAGACCGCGCGGGCTTTTGGCGGTTGGGTGGCAATGAACCACGCGGTGGGAAAGCCGACCAGAAACGTCAGCACCGTGGTTATCACCGACAGTTTGACCGACCGCCAGAAGATCGTCATATGCGCATCGACCAGCTTGTAGGTGTCGTCAAAGATATCTTTGGCATAGACGATCCCGGTCCAGCCTTTGGTGGAAAACTGCCAGTCCACATTGCCCGACGGGCCGGGGGTCAGAAAAGAATAGACCAGCATGATGATCAACGGTCCGATCGCCGCCAGCGCCAGCACCACCAGGGCAGGGGCCGACAGCAGCCAGCCGTTGCGGGCAGATTGTGCGGCGGCGCGGTGCTCGGCAGGACTTTGCGCGGCGGGGCTGCTGGTCATGCTCAATCCGCCAGTACTTGGGCGGCACCGGGTGCAAAGCGCACCCCCACGCGTTGGCCCGTGGCATAATCTGCCTCACCCGAGGCCGCACTTTGCAGCCGCGCGACGATCTGGGTGCTGTCATCGGTGATCAAATGGCAATGCGTATCGGTGCCGATGTAGACCAATGCGGTGATATTGGCGGCAATTGCGCCAGTATCCAAAGGATCGACCAGCCGCACTTGTTCGGGGCGGATGGTGACGGTGATGGCTGCCCCCGGGGCTATCGCCGCCCCGGTTGGCAAATCAATCTTGTAGCCGCCTGACAGGCGCAAATGCGCGCCATCGCGGCTGGCGGGCAGAAAATTGGTCTCGCCGATGAAACTGGCGACAAACCGGTTCACTGGCCGGGTGTAAATCTCGCGCGGGGCGCCGATCTGTTGCAACTTGCCCGCTGACATCACACCGATGCGGTCTGACATGGTCAGGGCTTCTTCCTGATCATGGGTCACAAAGATAAAGGTGATGCCGGTGTCGCGTTGCAGCCGCTTTAACTCGATCTGCATCTCTTTGCGCAGCTTGGCGTCCAGCGCCGACAACGGCTCGTCCAACAACAGCACTTTGGGCTGCGGGGCAAGTGCGCGGGCCAGTGCCACGCGCTGTTGCTGCCCGCCCGACAATTGCGAGGTTTTGCGCCCCGCCAAAGCCTCTAGTTTTACCAGCGCCAGCATCCGCTCTACTGTGGCGCTGATTTCGGTGCGCGGGCGGCCTTGCATCTGCAGGCCAAAGCCAATGTTTTGCGCCACCGTCAGATGCGGAAACAACGCATAGCTTTGAAACACCGTGTTCACCGCGCGTTTGTTGGGCGGCAGGGTGGTAATGTCCTGCCCTTCCAGCAAGATCGTGCCCGAGGTTGGCATCTCGAACCCGGCGATCAGGCGCAAGAGGGTGGTCTTGCCGCAGCCCGACGGCCCCAACAGCGTGAAAAATTCGCCCCGGCGGATATCGACCGATACATCGTCCAGCGCGCGCACCGCCGTATCGCCTTGGCCAAAGGCTTTGACCGCATGGCGCGCCTCGACTGCGTAAACTTGGGCCAAGGTGACTCGCTCCGCGTTAGTTTGATCATATTGTGCGGGGCTTGCCGCGTTGCGCAACAGAAATCTGCCCTTATGACGCCATCGGCGCGCGTCTTGCCGCCCAAGGTTGTGCGGCTTCCAGTTCTGCACACAAAGCGATCAACTCTGCGTCGCAGCCAAAGCCTGCAGCCAGATGAATGCCGATCGGCAGGCCCGTGGCCGACAGGCCCATCGGCAACGAAGCGCCGGGCTGCCCCGAGGCGTTAAATGCGGCACAAAACGGCGAATAGTCAAAGATACCGCCGGGACCGATGCGGTAAGCCACGTAATCGCTGCGGTCGTGGCTAAACCGGCCAATGCGCGCGGGGGGTTCGGCCAGCGTGGCGGTCAACAAGATATCGGGGCCATTGGCAAAGTAATCGGCCATCTGGCGGCCATAGGCGTGAATTTCGCCCACCGCTTGCAGATAGCGCAGCGGTGACAGGCCGTTTGCGTGCGCAACAGCGCCGCGCGCGATACCTTCGACATCGCCGTTCGCCAGATCGCGGCCATGCAGCGCCGAGGTGATCGACAGTGCGGTGCCAACGGCAACAATATCGGTCCAGGCCCGCATCATCATCGCGGTATCGGCCGCCGCCGGATAGCCGGGGCTGACATGATGGCCAAGGCCTTCCAGCACATGCGCGGTGTGGCGCACCACGTCTGCAACTTGCGCGTCAATAGGATCGCCGGTCAGGGTGGTGTCGCACAGGGCCACCCGCAGCCGTCGCGGCGGGCGGCTGATGGCAGCGGCATAACCTTGCGCCATCATCGGCGCGACATAGGGCGCACCCGGATCATCCCCGGCGCAGGCATCCAGCATCACCGCACTGTCGCGCACCGACCGGGTCAGAAATCCGTCAATCGCCATGCCCGCCCAACCTTCGCCCGCATAAGGCCCATCGGGCAGCCGCGCCCGGGTGGGTTTGAAGCCGAAAAGACCGCAAGACGATGCAGGAATGCGCACCGACCCGCCGCCATCCGACCCATGCGCGAATGCCACAATGCCTGCGGCCACCGCCGCCCCCGCCCCGCCCGACGATCCGCCGGGGGTGTGATCAAGGTTCCACGGATTGCGGGTGGGGCCGCCGTAAACCGCCGCTTCGGTGACCGCCCCAATGCCGCCCTCGGGGCTGGTGGTGCGCCCGAATGTCACCACGCCTGTGGCGCGGATGCGCTGATAAATCATCGAATCCCGGCCATACCGGGTGTTGGCAAGCAGGCGCGATCCGTTGTGGGATGGAAAATCGACCGCCTCGCAGCCCAGATCTTTCAACAAGAACGGCACGCCGCGAAATGGCCCGGGCGGCAGGCCAGCCGCGATGTCGCGCCGCGCGATATGATCTTGCACAAGGACCACGGCATTGATCGCGGGGTTTCGGATCATCACCGCCGCCAAGGCGGCGTCCAGCAATTCGGTCGGGGATACCGCCCCTTTGGCCACCAGCCCCGCCAGTTCGGTGGCATCGTGCGCGCCCAGATCACCAATCATTTCCATGCCCATCTGTGTTCGTTTGCCCCCAACCACACCGCCGCCACTGTGTCGCCAAGCCGCGGCTGCGTCCAGTATGGCGGCGACATTGCGCGGCTTGAATTATCCGGCCAGTTCGCGCGTCAATATTGGCCCGATCGCCGCCAACAGGGTTTGCGGCGTCAGCGGCTTGGCGACATAGCCGTCAAAACCTGCACCCACATAAAGCGCGTGCTGTGCCTCGGGCGCCGCCGACACATCGGCGGTCATCGCCACCACCGGCACCCGTGCCGCACCCCCCGGCAAGGCCCGGATCAGCGCCAGCGTCGCCGCCCCGTCAAGGCCCGGCATGTTGATATCCAACAGCACCAGATCAGGCGGGGCGGCGGTGATCATCGCCACCGCTTCGGCCCCGTCGCGGGCTTGGGTCACCTGCGCTTGCCACAGGCCCAGATAGGTGGCGGCCACCAGCCGGTTGGTGGCGATATCATCGACAACCAGCAGGTGCGCGCGCGATAAGTCCGCGCTGATCGGCGCTGCGGGCGGCACATCGGCGGTGCAGACCGGCGATATCTTGATCGTCAGGCAAAACACTGCACCCACGGCGCTGGGCTGCAAGACCAGATCGCCGCCCATACTGCGCGCCAAGGCCCGGCTGATCGACAAGCCCAGACCAGATCCCGATTGCGCCGAAAGGCCGCGCTCGAACGGCTGAAAAATCAAAGGCATGATCGCGGCTGGAATGCCCGGCCCGCTGTCAGCCACCACAATTCGCAGCACATCGCCCGGGGCCATGTCGGCGCAGACCACAGCGCCGCCGTGTTGCGTGAATTTCAGCGCGTTCGACAACAGATTGGTCAGGCACTGGCGCAGGCGCTGGGCGTCAAAGGTTGCTGTGGCCGGGACGTCAGCCGCGATATCTACCGACAGGGTCAGCCCGGCGGTGCGGAACACCTGTTCAAACAGCGCGGTCATGGACCGGATTTCGGCGCTGGGTTCGGCACAGATCGGGCGGATGGTCAGGCGGTCCTGCCCGATTGCCGACATATCCAGAATGTCATCCAAAATCACCGCAAGCCCGCGCGCCGAAGCCACCAACACCCCCAGCCGCGCGCGCGCCGCATTGGTCGTGGCCCCGGCCAGTTCGGCCTCGCCCATGCCGACAATCGCGTTCAGGGGGGTGCGTAATTCATGGCTCATCTGTGCCAAAAACCGCCCCTTGGCCTGATCCGCCGCCCGCGCTGCGGTGCGGCCTTGGGCCATCTCGACGTGCAGCGCGTGGTTTGACAGCATCGCCAGCAGCACAAACACCGCCGCCGCCGCGATGCACAGCAGCGACAGCCCCAGCACCTGCAACCCGCCATCTTGCGCCCATAACGCCACGACACCGGCTATGCTGATCAGAATGGTGGTGATCCAACCCGTCACCCCGTAAGGCAAATGAATGCTGCGCACCGTCAGCAATTGCACCATCGACATGGCAATCAGCGCAATCGCAAAGGGCCGCGCAAAGGCGGTGTCCAGCTGCCAGATGCTGATCGCCGCCGTCATGAAAGCAATTTCCGCGGTCGCCATACTTAGATGCGTGCCCACATAGCGCCAGCGCTGGGTGGCAGGGGTCAAGCCGCGCATCAGGCGCATGCAGGAAATTTCGGCCGCCGTGTCAATCAGCGCCAGCGTCAGGCACATCCACACCGGCAAGAACATTGCCGCCAGACCGTAAGCCACCGCAGTCATGGTCAGCCGGGTGCGGGCGAGACCTGCCAGAAAATCGTGCTGCCGCGCCAGCTCGTCAGGGTTTTGCGCGTCGATATGGCGGGTCAGGGCGGCCAGCACGGTGGATATCCTTTGCGGTTGGGGCGGCAGCGGCGGGTGGGGTGCTTAGGGGGCCGGCGGCAGGGCGATGGCAACGTCTTGAATCAGCACCGCATTGCCATCAAAGATCAAGATGCGGTTTTCGGTGGTGACAACCGCCGTCCAGCCGCTGCCAAAGGTCACGGCCGCCGCCTGTGCCCCTGCGGGCAACACCAGACCGGCGGGCAACACCAGACCGGCGGGCAGCATCGGCGCGCGCGCACGGCCATCGGGCATCCGGGTGACAAGCAGGCCAACCACGGTTATGACACCGACAATCATGGTGATCGTCAAGGTGATCACCAGCCCCTTTAAGAACCGAAGCGATGGCGGCAAGCGTTGTTCGGGTGGAGTATCGGTCATGGCAACGGGCCCTTTTGCTGACGAAGATACCGCACTGATCGTCACAATCAGCGCCGATGCCCCGTCCCGCCTTGATAAGGCGCTTGCGCAGTTGGTGCCAGAGGCAGCTGCACTGTCGCGCACAAGGTTGATGCGGATGATCGACGACGGCGATGTCTGGCGCGCCGGTGCGGCGGTGACGGACCCGAAAACCAAAGTTGCCGCGGGCGAGGTATACACCATCCGGCTGGAACCGGCGGTGTCGGTGGATACCTTGCCCGAGGACATCGCGCTTTCGGTGATCTGGGAAGACGGCGATCTGATCGTGATCGACAAACCCGCAGGCATGGTGGTGCATCCGGCCCCCGGCACGCCGTCGGGCACGCTGGTGAACGCGCTGTTGGCGCATTGCGGTGATACGCTGTCGGGTATTGGCGGGGAACGCCGCCCCGGCATCGTCCACCGCATCGACAAAGACACCACCGGGCTGTTGGTGGTGGCGAAATCTGACCGCGCGCATCACGGGTTGGCCGCCCAGTTTGAGGCGCACACCGTCAACCGTCACTATCTGGCGGTGGTGCATGGCGCGCCGTCGGGCAATGATCCGCGTCTGCGCGGTTTGCGCGGGATCAGTTTCGAGCCCGGCGGCATCTTGAAAATTGCCACCGGCCTTGCGCGCCACAAAACCGACCGACAGCGCCAGGCCGTGCTGTGGGAGGCGGGCCGCCACGCCGTCACCCGCGCCCGCGTGGTTGAGGATTTTGCCGGTGCCGCAGCATTGGTGGAATGCTGGCTGGAAACCGGGCGCACGCATCAGATCCGGGTGCATATGTCTTATGCCGGGCACGGTTTGCTGGGCGATCAGACCTATGGCGGCAAACGGCGGCTGTCGCCCAAACTGCTGGGTGATGCTGTGGCAGATTTGGGCAACGGGTTTCCCCGGCAGGCCTTGCACGCCGCCAGCTTGGGCTTTGAACATCCGGTCACCGGGGCGGTGTTGAAATTCACCTCGCCTTTGCCCGACGATCTGGCCGGGCTGTTGGGCGCGCTGCGGCGGCCCTGACGGGCGGACGCGGCCGTTTGCCTGCGACCAAGGTGGTGTTGATGCGCAGTGACGTTCGCGTGAATTTATGTAACACCTATTTACATCGGAACCAAAACCATTCATTTTTGGTTCATTCAACGGTGGTAATTCCCATTTTTGATACTGCGACAACAGCGATACATGCCCCGGGGGCGCAACTGCACCGGGGATACCTCAGGAGCGTCTAAAATGAGCACCTATGCCAACCTGCCTGCCCCCAGCCCGGAACAAGGGCTGAACCGCTATATGCAAGAAATCCGCAAGTTCCCGATGTTGGAGCCGGAACAGGAATACATGCTGGCCAAAAGCTGGGTCGATCATCAAGACACCAAGGCGGCGCATCAGATGGTCACCTCGCATCTGCGATTGGCCGCCAAGATTGCCATGGGCTATCGCGGCTACGGTCTGCCCCAAGCCGAGGTGATATCAGAGGCGAACGTCGGCCTGATGCAGGCGGTCAAACGGTTTGACCCCGAAAAGGGCTTTCGTCTGGCGACCTATGCGATGTGGTGGATCCGGGCATCTATTCAGGAATATATCCTGCGGTCGTGGTCTTTGGTGAAACTGGGCACCACATCGGCCCAGAAAAAGCTGTTTTTCAACCTGCGCAAAGCCAAAGCCAAAGTGGGCGCTTTGGAGGAAGGCGATCTGCGGCCCGAAAACGTCGCCCGCATTGCCACCGATCTGAACGTGTCGGAATCCGAAGTGATCGACATGAACCGCAGGCTGTCTGGCGGCGATGCATCGCTGAACGCCACGGTCGGGTCTGACGGCGAAGGCACCACGCAGTGGCAGGATTGGCTGGAAGACGAAGACAGCGATCAGGCCGGCGATTATGAGGCGCGCGATGAATTTGACACCCGCTATGCGCTGCTGAAACAGGCGATGGATGCGCTGAACGACCGCGAACGCGATGTGCTGGCCAAGCGGCGGCTGTCGGAAACACCGGTCACGCTGGAAGAATTGTCGGACAATTACGGCGTCAGCCGTGAACGTATCCGCCAGATCGAAGTGCGCGCGTTCGAAAAATTGCAAGTGCGCATGCGTGAATTGGCGCGCGGCAAAGGCATGGTGGTGCCCGCGTAACCACTTGATGACCCTGCGCAACCGGGGGCAAGGCGGCGGTATCCCCCGCAGCCCCCGGCTGACCTGTCGGCCATGACAGCTTGACGCGCCCCCGCCCAAGCCCGGTTGCGCCACCTGCCACAAATCGCTAAGTCAAAGCGATCAACAAGGGGCGCGCGCATGACGATGCTGGAAACCTTTCTGAAACCGATGCACCGGGAAGGCTATCGCTTTGTCGCGATTTTTGCCGCGATTTCCCTCGTGTTGTTCTGGATATGGGATCCGTTGGGCTGGATCGGTGTTGGCCTGACGGTGTGGTGCTATTACTTCTTCCGCGACCCCAAACGCGTGATCCCCCAAGGCCGTGGCCTTATCGTATCGCCCGCCGATGGCGTGGTGTCGCTGATCGAACGCGCCAGCCCGCCGCCCGAACTGGGCATTGGCAGCGACCCGCTGTTGCGGGTGTCGGTGTTTATGAACGTGTTCAATTGCCATGTGAACCGCGCGCCGATTGCGTCGCGCGTGGCCAAAATGGTCTACCGCCCCGGCACGTTTCTGAACGCCTCGATGGACAAGGCGTCCGAAGAGAATGAGCGTAACAGCCTGCTTTTGGAATTGCCCGATGGCCGCCATCTGGTGGTGGTGCAAATCGCCGGGCTGGTGGCGCGGCGCATCGTGCCGTTTGTGCAAGAGGCCGACGGATTGCGCACCGGCCAGCGCTTTGGCCTGATCCGCTTTGGCTCTCGGGTGGATACCTATCTGCCCGACGGAGTCGAGCCGCTGGTCTGTCTGGGCCAGAACATGGTGGCGGGCGAAACCGTGATGGCGGAAATGGACCGCGACTTGCTGCGCCGCTCAGCCATCACCGAATAAGCCATGCAAATGCAGCCACGCAGCTCCCGCAAGAAACTGGCACTGGTGCAGTTGCTGCCCAATTTTGTCACCGTGGGGGCGCTGTGTGCGGGCCTGACGGCCATGCGGTTTGCCACCGAAGGCCGCTTTGGCGTGGCGGTTGCGCTGATCATTGCGGCGGCGGTGATGGACGGGCTGGATGGCCGCATTGCCCGGCTGCTGAAAAGCGAATCCGAAATTGGCGCTGAGTTGGACAGTCTGTGCGATCTGGTC
This sequence comes from Cypionkella sp., assembly GCA_031422555.1. Taxonomy (GTDB): domain Bacteria; phylum Pseudomonadota; class Alphaproteobacteria; order Rhodobacterales; family Rhodobacteraceae; genus JANNAT01. The sequence goes on from JANPLZ010000121.1 coordinate 13,191, forward strand.
AATTTCGGGGTCGCCCCGGCGCTGGTGATGTATCTGTGGGCGCTGCAAGACATGCGGTCCGAAGGCTGGATCGCGGCGCTGATCTATGTGGTGGCGTGCCTGTTACGGTTGGCGCGGTTCAACATCGGCAACCGCGCACCTGACAATGACGGATCAACCTTTCAGGGCGTGCCGTCGCCTGCGGGCGCGATGCTGTGCTTGCTGCCGATCTTTCTGGACTACAGCCTTGAGGGCGCGCTGCCTTATTCCCAAGCGATCATCGCCGTCTGGATTGCGTTTGTCGGCTCGTTGATGGTGGGGCGTTTTCGCACACCGTCGTTCAAACGGGTGACGGTGTATGCCGAAAACGTCAGCTTTGTCTTGCTGGGTTTCGCGGTGTTGGTGGCGGCCTTGCTGACCTACCCATGGATCACGCTGGCCTTGGCGGATATCGCCTATCTTGGCATGCTGGGATGGGGAGTGTGGTCAACGCGGCGCAAAGCCAAACCCCGCCCGGCTGATATCACGCGGCCCTGATCTGGCCGTTGCAGGGGCAGGCGGGCCGCGCTAGGTTGAGGCTGCATTTATCAAGGGGGCAATTATGTCAGCAGTGCGTTGGGGTATCTTAGGGGCGGCCAATTTCGCCCGCCAACATATGGGGCCCGCTATTCACGCAGCCCACGGTGCCGAACTATACGCGCTGGCCACATCGGACCCCGAAAAAGCCAACGGGTTCAAGGCGTTCTGCCCCGGCCTTCGCGTGCATTCCAGTTATGACGCCTTGCTGGCCGATCCGCAGATCGAGGCCGTTTATATCCCGCTGCCCAACCATCTGCATCTGGAATGGACGCTGAAAGCGCTGGCGGCGGGCAAGCATGTGTTGACCGAAAAGCCGATCGCGTTGAAAGCTGATGAAATCGACCAGATCATCGCCGCGCGCGACGCCAGCGGTCTGTTGGCCGCCGAAGCCTATATGATCGTGCATCACCCGCAATGGCAGCGTGCGAAAGCGTGGCTTGAGGCGGGCGAAATCGGCCAGTTGCGCCATGTCGATGCGGCGTTTTCGTTCAATTTGCCCCCCGGCAACAACATCCGCAACCGCCCCGAAACCGCCGGCGGGTCTTTGCGCGATATCGGGGTCTATACTTTTGGGTCGGCGCGGTTTGTCACCGGATCGGAGCCGATTGATTTGTCGGCACGGCTGATCCGCGAAAACGGCGTCGATGTGTTTGCCCAAGTGGCGGGCATCATGGACGGGCCGCATGGCCGCTTTACCTATGGCTCGATGACGTCGATGCGGCTTTATAACCGGCAAGTGGTGACCTTTCAGGGCGACGAAGGCATGATCCGGCTGGAAGGCGGCCCGTTCAACGCCAATGTCAACGATCTGGCGCAGGTCGAATTGCACCGCCATGGCAACGCGGTGCTGACCGACCGCTTCCCCACCGCCAATCATTATGTGCTGCAAGTGCAGGCCTTTGGTGCGGCGATCCGCGACGGTGTGCCCTATCCCTGCCCGTTGGAATTCGTGCGCGGCACCCAAGCGATGATGGACCGGGTGTTTGCGGTGGGGGTCGAGATCAGCCTTTAGAACGGCCGTCTGCGGCGCGGATCACCCCGCGCCGCCGCCGCCCTAATCCCTAATCTTCCATCGCTTCCAACTGGTCGATAAAGCCCGAAATCATGTTCAGGCCCTTGTCCCAGAATTTGGGGTCTGACGCGTCCAGCCCGAACGGGGCCAGCAGTTCCTTGTGGTGCTTTGATCCGCCCGCGCGCAGCAGATCAAAATATTTCTCTTCAAACCCCGGCATGCCGTCGGCATAGGCCGCATAAAGCGCGTTCACCAGACCGTCGCCAAAGGCATAGGCATAGACGTAGAAAGGTGAGTGTACAAAATGCGGGATATAGGCCCAGAATGTTTCGTATCCGTCCATGAAATCAAACACATCGCCCAAGGATTGCGCTTGCACGCTCATCCACAGGGCGTTGATGTCGTCGGGGGTTTGCTCGCCTTCCGCCCGGGCGGCGTGCAGTTTGCATTCGAAATCGTAAAACGCGATCTGGCGCACCACGGTGTTGATCATATCCTCGACTTTACCCGCCAGCAGGGTCTTGCGTTCCGCTTGGGTTTTGGCCCCGTCCAGCAGTTTTCGAAACGTCAGCATCTCGCCGAAAACGCTTGCGGTTTCCGCCAGTGTCAGCGGGGTGGCCGACAGGAATTCGCCCTGACCTGCCGCCAGAACCTGATGCACGCCGTGGCCAAGTTCATGCGCCAAAGTCATCACATCGCGCGGTTTACCCAAGTAATTCAGCATCACATAGGGATGCACCGTGCTGACCGTGGGATGGGCAAAAGCCCCCGGTGCCTTGCCGGGCTTCACGCCCGCATCAATCCAGCCCTTGGTGAAAAACGGCTCTGACAGGGCGGCCATACGCGGATCAAACGCGCCGTAAGCGCCTTGCACCATCGCGGTCGCGTCAGCCCAACTTACCAATCGCGGGGTGTCAAACGGCAAGGGTGCGTTGCGATCCCAAACCTGCAACCGATCAAGGCCCATCCATTTCGCCTTAAGCCGGTAATAGCGGTGCGACAGTTTGGGATAGGCCGCCACCACCGCGTTGCGCAACGCTTCCACCACCTCGGGTTCGACATGGTTGGCCAGATGGCGGCCATGTTGCGGCGTTGGCATTTTGCGCCAGCGGTCCTCAATTTCCTTTTCCTTGGCCAGCGTGTTGTGAACGCGGGTATAAAGTTTGATATCGCGGCGAAACACCTCGGCCAGCGCGCGGCACGCGGCTTCGCGTTTGGCGCGGTCAGGGTCGGTCACAAGGTTCAGCGTGGCCTCAAGGTTCAGCGGCTCGTCTTCGCCCGCCACATTGAACGTCAGCCCGGCCATGGTTTCATCAAACAAGCGGTTCCACGCTGATGCCCCGATCACCGATTGGTCATGCAAGAACCGCTCCATCTCATCGGACAACTGATGCGGGCGCATGGCGCGCATGCGGTCGAACATCGGCTTGTAGCGCGCAAGTTCCGCGTTTGCGGCCAGCAGCCCTGCCAGATGCGCGTCTTCTATCCGGTTGAATTCAAGCGGAAAAAATACCAGTGGCGTCATGTAATCGGTGATTTTTTCCTGCGAGTCGGCCATGAATTTGGCGCGGTCACTGTCGAGGGTGTTCTGGTAATACCGCAGCCCCGCATAAGACATCACGCGCCCGGCCGTCACATCAATGCGTTCATAAGACTGGATACAGTCCAGCATCGCCGTGGCATCCAGATCGGCCAGCTTGCCTTGGTAACTGGCGGCAAAGCCTGCACAGGTCTGGTTCAGCCACCCTATGTCGCGGTCAAATTCCGGGGCATCCGGCGCTGTGTAAAGGTCGCTTAAATCCCAATCGGGCAAATCGCCAAAGCTGTTGGAACCGGATCGGGTGTCATAAACGGGGCGTGGAAGGGGCAAGGGCATCGGCAACCTTTCTGTGGCGTTGCCTCTATGTAGGGCGGATCAGCCGGGTGCCGCAAGATTGGGCAGTGAAACTTTATGCGCAACCGAATGCACGATTTCGCAAGTCTTTCCTTTGCCTTTCCGCAAAGGCGCTGATTAACTGCGTAAATCAGTCGAAAAGGCCGCCCCAATGACGAGCTATTTCAACGAAATGTTCCAAGGTGGCGACGTGCGCGCGCCCTATGCGCAACTGCAAGGCTGGACCGCCGCGATGCCTGCCGATCTGCGCTTGGCCAAACAGGCCGAAGCCGAGGCGCTGTTTCGCCGCATCGGCATCACCTTTGCGGTGTATGGTGAAGGCGGCGATCCTGACCGATTGATCCCATTCGATATGTTTCCGCGTGTGTTTACTGGTCAGGAATGGGGCAGGCTGGAGCGTGGCATCAAACAACGCGCCCGGGCGCTGAACGCGTTTCTGGTCGATGTCTATGGCCGCGGCGAAATCGTGCGCGCGGGCCGCATCCCGGCACGGCTGGTCTATCAAAACGCAGCTTATGAGAAATCGGTGTCGGGCTTTGTGCCGTCCAAGGGGGTGTATTCTCATATCGTCGGTGTTGACATCGTGCGCACCGGCCCAACCGATTTTTACGTGCTGGAAGACAACTGCCGCACCCCGTCGGGCGTGTCCTATATGCTTGAATCCCGCGAGATGATGATGCGGATGTTCCCCGATCTGTTCCGCGAAAACCGGATAGAGCCGGTGGACAATTACCCCGATAAACTGCGCCGCACGCTGGCATCCGTCGCCCCGGCCAAATGCGAAAAAGACCCGGTGGTCGTCATCTTGACCCCCGGCCATTTCAATTCGGCCTATTACGAGCACAGCTTTCTGGCCGATCTGATGGGGGTCGAACTGGTCGAGGGGCAGGATTTGTTCGTCGACGGCGCGTTTTGCTACATGCGCACCACCGAAGGCCCCAAACGGGTGGACGTGATTTATCGCCGTATTGATGACGCCTATATTGATCCCTTGTGCTTTCGCAGCGATTCGATGCTGGGGATTCCGGGGCTGATGGATGTGTATCGGTCGGGCGGGGTGTCGATCTGCTCGGCGCCGGGGGCGGGGGTGGCGGACGATAAGGCGGTCTATACTTACGTGCCCGAAATGATCCGGTTTTATCTGGGAGAAGAGCCGATCTTGAAAAACGTGCCGACCTGGAAATGCGCCGAGACATCGGATTTGTCCTATGTCTGCGACAACCTTGCCGATCTGGTGGTCAAAGAGGTGCATGGCTCGGGCGGCTATGGCATGCTCGTCGGCCCAAAATCCACCACCGCCGAGATAGAGCAGTTCCGCGCCCGCATTCTGGCCAACCCTGCCAATTACATCGCCCAACCCACACTGGCGCTGTCAACCACGCCCACCTTCGTCGACGAAGGCATCGCCCCCCGCCATGTTGATCTGCGCCCCTATTGTCTGGTCGGCGAACGCATGGAGCTGGTGCCCGGTGGCTTGACCCGGGTGGCGCTGCGCGAAGGGTCGCTGGTGGTAAATTCGTCCCAAGGGGGCGGGGTGAAAGACACCTGGGTTTTGGTGGAGTGACAATATGCTAAGCCGCACCGCCGATAACCTTTACTGGATCGCCCGCTATATGGAACGGGCCGAAACCGCCGCCCGGCTGTTGCAGGTTGGCGCGCGCATCGCCTTGTTGCCCACCGCCCACGGCTATCGCAACGATTGGGACAGTTTGCTGCGTGCCTCGGGCAATGCCGATGGCTATGCGGAAAAATACGGCGCACCGGCGCAGGCCGATATCGAAAGCTATCTGTTCTTTGACCGCGACAACCCCAATTCGGTGGCGTCTTGCATCACCTCGGCCCGCGAAGGCGGCCGCATCGTGCGCACGGCGCTGACCACCCAAGTCTGGGATGCGCTGAACACCGCCTTTCAGGAATTGCGCACCATCGAAGGTCAGCCGCGCGCCACGCAAGAGTTGTCGCATCTGACCGATTGGGTCACCCGCCATGCCGCCATGGTGCGCGGCGCGATTGATGCCACCCTGTTGCGCAACGACGGCTACAACTTTTTGAACATCGGCTATTATCTGGAACGCGGCGACAGCACGGCGCGCCTGATGGATGTGAAATACTACGTGCTTTTGCCGCGCGCCGATTACGTAGGCTCGGGGCTGGACAATGACCAATGGTCGATGCTGTTGCGCGCGATGTCATCGCACCGGGCGTTTCACTGGGCCTATGGTGGCGAGATCACCTCGGCCAAAATCGCGCATTTCCTGATCCTGAACCCGCAATGCCCAAGGTCTTTGATCACCTGTGTGGCGGGCATGAACAACCACATGGCACGGTTGGCCAAACTTTATGGCCGCGAAACGCAGGCCCAAACCGCCGCCGCCCGCCTGCTGTCAGATCTGGAAAGCCAGTCGCCTGACAAAATCTTTGACGAAGGCCTGCATGAATACCTGTCCCGCTTTATCCGCGAGGCGGCAAATCTGGGCGTGATCATCCACAACAGTTACCTTTCCGGGGATATGCAGTGATGCGCCTGACCGTTGATCACATCACCCGCTATTCCTATGACAAACCAGTGCGCGGCGTGGTGCAAAGCCATCGGTTGCAACCATCACGATTCGATGGCCAAACCACGGTTGACTGGCATGTGACGGTCACCGGTGGCGTGGCGGGGGGCGGCTTTCGCGATGGGGCGGGCGATTTTGTGCAAGGCTGGTCGGTGGCAGGCCCGGTAACGGCAATCGAAGTGCATGTAACAGGCACGGTTGATACCATTGATTTGTCAGGCGTTTTGCGCGGCCACAAAGAACTGATCGCGCCCGAAGCCTATCTGCGCCCCACCGATCCGACCATGCCCGACGCGCGCATGGTGCAAATGGCCACAGCCCTGCGCGCGGTGCCAACCATCTTTGACGCGGCGCATGGCTTGGCAGAAAGCGTGGCCGATGCCATCGCCTACCGCCCCGGCACAACATCCGCCCATACCACAGCGGCCCAGGCCTTGGCCCAAGGCGAAGGCGTGTGCCAGGACCATGCCCATGCCATGATCGCCATCGCGCGGGCGGCGGATATTCCGGCGCGCTATGTCTCGGGCTATCTGCATTCCGGCGCGGACGGCTCGGCGCATGAGGCGGCCCATGCCTGGGCCGAGTTGTATGTCGAGGGTTACGGCTGGATCGGTTTTGATCCGGCGAACCGCTGCTGCCCCGATGCGCGCTATATCCGGCTGGGATCGGGTCTTGATGCCCAGGATGCCGCCCCGATCAGGGGCGTGTCGCGCGGGCAAGGCGTCGAAAGTCTGGATGTAACGGTTGCGGTTCAAAGTCAGGAGCAATAGGGTGCGTCGCGGCACTGGAGTAAGACATGACCTACTGCGTCGGACTGTTGTTAAACGATGGCATGGTGTTGCTGTCGGACACCCGCACCAACGCGGGTCTGGATAATATCGCCACCTACCGCAAAATGTTTCACTTTGAAGACCCGGGTGAACGGGTGATTTCCATCACCACCGCGGGCAGCCTGTCGGTCACCCAAACCACCATTGCCCGGCTGCGTGAGGCGATCGAAGACCCCGAAGCCACCGAAGAAACCTCGATCATGCGCGCGCCGACGATGCTGAAAGTGGCGTCGATCATCGGCAATATGCTGTGCCGGGTGCTGGTTGAAATTGACGACCGCATGGCCACGATGAAACAGGGCGCCTCGGCCAGCCTGTTGGTCGCAGCCCAGCGGCGCGGCGGGGCAATGCGATTGTTCTTGATTTACCCCGAGGGCAATTTCATTGAGGCCACCGAAGACACGCCGTTCTTGCAAATCGGCGAGCATAAATACGGCAAGCCCATTCTTGACCGGGTGGTGAAACCGGCAACCTCGCTGGCTGATGCCGAAAAGGCGGTGCTGTTGTCGATGGACAGCACGCTGCGGTCCAATCTGTCGGTCGGCATGCCGCTTGATCTGTGCGTGATCGAACGCGACGCCTGCCGGGTGTCGCGCACGCGGCGCATCGAGGCGGGCGATGAAGGGTTTCGTGCGATGTCGGACGCCTGGTCACGTGCGCTGCGCGATGGGTTCACGCAGATCACGCTATAGCCTGCAAACGCCTAAAATTTACCTAAAATCCGCATTCATTTTGGGCCAAATACTCCACCGGGGGAAGTCGCCATTGCCGCGGCAATTTCGACGCGGGGGGTGTGAAACCCCCCGGTGTCCGCCCAACAAACCACCCCCACAATGGATCAGCGGTGTTGGCCAAACAACGCCGCCGCGTCATCAAAGAACCGCCCGCGCAAGGCGGACCGTTCCATCATCACCTCATGCTCTGACCCCGGATACAAATCCAACCGTCCGCGCGGCCAAGCCGCCATACGGGCATGAACAGGGCCGACATCGACGATCTTTTCCGCCGTGCCCAAGGCGCACAGGGTGGGATAATCCGGCGAAGGCAGCAGCGACAGCGCATGGCATTCGGCAAGGGCTGTGTTCAGCCAGCCCAGACTGGGGCCGCCCAGTGACAATTCGGGATGCGCCAGGGCTTGGCGGCGCATGTAGTCCCACATTTCGGCGTCGGTGGTCAGGGTGTTGCCGACAAAGGGGCTGTCCACCACATAGGTCGACGGCCCGGTGCCCGGCGCATAGCGCCCGTCAAAGGCAAACCAGCGCGCGGCAGCCGAAATCGCCGTGGCCACCGGACGCATCCACGTCGCCATCAATATCCCCCACATCGGGGCCGAAAACGCCGCAGCCGCCACCGGCAAGCCGCCGATCAGCGCCCGCAAGCCAATGCAGCCACCCATCGAATGCGCCATCATGTAATAGGGTTCCGGCAGCCCTTGGGCGCGGGCAAACGCCAGCATCGCCGCCAGATCGGTCTGATAATCGCTGAAAGCGGCGACATGGCCGGTCATCGGATCGGCCAGGGGGCGCGGCGACAGACCCTGACCGCGCCAGTCGATACACAGCGTCGCAAACCCGCGCTGCGCCAGATCGCCCGCCGCCCGGCCATATTTTTCGACATACTCGGTGCGCCCCGGCAACAAAAGCACGGTGCCCTGCGGCCCGGCCGCATTCCATACCGCCACCCGGATGCGCAAACCGTCCGCCGTGGTCAGCCACTGCGCGCGTCCACCCGCCGGCGCATCGCTGGCATCGGTGTATAGGGGCGCGGCACTCATGCCAGTGCAGCACCCAGCTTCATCGCCAGCCCCATGCTGCCATCCACCGACAGCTTGCCCGACATGAACGCCATGGTCGGGTTCATCTCACCTGCCAGAATGGCCTGAAACACTTCGGTGGTCGCCGTCATGGTGACATCGGCGGCCTCATCGCCCGCGCGCACGCCGGTGCCGTCCATCATGACAGCGCCTTCGCCGGAAATCACGAATTTCGCCACCCCGTCAAAGCCGTCTGGCATCTTAAGATTTAACGCCGCAACCGCAGCCTCAATAACTTTGCTCATTTCTATCTCCATCGTGATCGGGCGCATCTTTCTTTTCGCAGCCGATGCGTTACTTTGTTGTTTATGAAAGTCACACGCGCATTACACAATCGTATCCTTGCGGCATTTGCGCTGATATTTTTTGCGTGCCTGCCCGCGGGCGCGCAAACCGCCAAGCTGGACGATCTGTTTGCCCGGCTGCTGACCGCGGATGCGCAGTCGGCCTCGGGGTTGGAACAAGAGATCTGGATCGAATGGTCGAAATCCGGCTCTGCGGCGATGGATTTGCTGCTGGAACGGGGCCGCAACGCCATGGCCGAAGGGGCACCCGATATCGCCATCGAACATCTGACCGCGCTGATTGATCACGCGCCCGAATTCGCCGAAGGCTGGAACGCGCGCGCCACCGCCTATTATCAGGCCGGCGATTTTGGCCCGTCGATTGCCGATATCGGCCATGTCCTGTCGCTGAATCCGCGCCATTTTGGGGCGCTGTCGGGCTTGGGGTCGATCTTCGAAGAGTTAGAGCGCCCCAAACAAGCGCTGGAAGTTTACAAGGCCGCCTTGGCTATACATCCCAATCAGACAGGGGTATTAGAGGCGGTAAAGCGGCTGGAACTGCAGTTGCAAGGCCAAGACCTGTAAGGGCAAACCTGAATGACTGTGCCCCCAAGGGTGACGGCGGTGCTTGGGCCGACGAACACCGGTAAAACCCATTACGCGATAGAGCGTATGTTGTCGCACCGCACCGGGGTGATTGGCCTGCCGTTGCGGCTGTTGGCGCGCGAAGTGTATGACCGCGTGGTGGCCCAGCGTGGCCCATCGGTGGTGGCGCTGGTCACCGGCGAAGAACGCATCGTGCCCGACCGCGCCGCCTATTGGGTCTGCACGGTCGAAGCCATGCCACAGGAAATTGGCGCCGATTTCGTGGCAATAGACGAGATTCAGCTGTGCGCCGATCTGGACCGCGGCCATATCTTTACCGACCGGTTGCTGCGCGCGCGCGGGCTGTTGGAAACCCTGTTCATGGGGGCCGAAACCATGCGCAACGCCATCGCGGGGCTGGTGCCGGGGGTGCAGTTTTTGCACCGCGAACGGTTTTCCACGCTGACGCATACCGGGTCTAAAAAGATCAGCCGCATGCCGCCCCGCAGTGCCATCGTGGGGTTTTCGGTGGAAAACGTCTATGCCATCGCCGAGTTGATCCGCCGCCAAAAGGGCGGTTGCGCGGTGGTGATGGGGGCGCTGTCGCCCCGCACCCGCAACGCGCAAGTGGCGCTTTATCAAAACGGCGATGTCGACTATCTGGTGGCAACCGATGCCATCGGCATGGGCCTGAACCTTGACATCAAGCATATCGCGTTTTCGGCCACCGCCAAATTCGATGGCCGTCGCATGCGCGGGCTTTACCCGCAGGAATTGGCGCAAATCGCGGGTCGCGCCGGGCGGCATCTGGAAAACGGCACGTTTGGTGTCACCGGCGAGGCCCGCCCCTTGGGCGAAGAGGTGATTGATGCGATTGAACAGCACCGTTTCGATCCGATCCGTAAATTGCAATGGCGTAATCATGCCTTGGAATTTGGCACGGTGGACCGGCTGTTGCGCAGTCTGGAATATCCGACATCGAACGATTGGCTGACGCGCGCGCGCGATTCTGATGATGTGGTAGCGCTGAAACTGCTGACCGCCATGCCCGATGTGGTGGACAAACTGACCAGTCCTGCGCGGGTGAAACTGCTGTGGGATGTGTGCCGGGTGCCGGATTTCCGCTCGTCCACCGAAACCGAACACGCGGCGCTGTTGCAGCGATTGTTTGAATTTCTGACGGGGCGCGGGTTGGCGCAAACCCGAATCCCGTCGGATTGGCTGAAAAAAGCCGTGGACCGCATTGATAATCCGGCGGGCGACATCGACATTTTGTCAAAACGGCTGGCACATATCCGCACCTGGACCTATGTTGCGCAACGCAAAGGCTGGGTTGATGATGAAAGCCATTGGCGAGACGCGACCCGCGCTGTAGAAGACCGTCTGTCGGATGCGCTGCATGCAGCCCTGACGCAACGATTTGTTGATCGGCGCACCAGCTTGTTGCTGCGCCGGTTGAAGCAGAAGGAGACCCTCGTGGCCGAGGTGAATGACAAAAGCGAAGTGACGGTTGAAGGTGAATTTGCCGGCCGTTTGGAAGGGTTCCGTTTCCGTATGGATGCGACAGGCTCGCCGGACGAAGCGCGCATGTTGCGGCAGGCCTCGTTTCAGGCGCTGCGCCCGGAACTGCATCTGCGGGCAGACCGGTTCTACAACGCCCCCGATACCGAATTGGATTTCACCGAACAAGGCGGGTTGATGTGGGGCACCAATGCCATCGGCAAGCTGGTCAAAGGCTCTGAGACCGCACGCCCCGCCGTGGAACCCTTTGTCGATGAAGAGGCCGGGGCCGATGTAATCGAAAAAGTCCGCCGCCGCTTGCAGCATTTCATCGACCGCAAAATCGCCGCCCAGTTTGAACCTTTGCTGGCGATGGGCCGGGATGAGACGCTGACCGGCCTTGCGCGCGGCTTTGCCTTTCGTCTGGTCGAGGGCTTGGGCGTTATTTCGCGCGAAACCATCGCCGCCGAAGTCAAGGATCTGGATCAAGAGGCGCGCGGTGCTTTGCGCAAGCACGGCGTGCGCTTTGGTCAGTTTACGGTGTTTTTGCCGTCTGTGCTGAAACCGGCCCCCACCCGGCTGCGGCTTGTGCTGTGGTCATTGTGGAACGGCTTGCAGGAATTCCCCGAAAGCCCGCCGCCCGGTCTGGTCACCATCCCGAACATCGCTGATGTGCCGAAAATGCACTACACGCTGGCGGGGTATCACCCGTCCGGCAGCCGCGCCATCCGCATAGATATGCTGGAACGGCTGGCCGATATCTTGCGCACCAAAGACAGCCGCGCCGGGTTTGAAGCCGCCCCCGATATGCTGTCGATCACCGGCATGACGCTGGAGCAGTTCAACGATCTGATGGGCGGTTTGGGCTATGCCGGTGTGCGCGCCGAACGCGCCAAGATCAAGGCAGCACCTGTGCCAGTGGCGGTTGACCCGGATGCGCCCATTCAGCCCATCCCCGAAGGCGAATCCGCCTTTGTGCAGCCCGACCCCGAAGCCGCACCCGAGATGGAGGCGTTTTACACCTTTACCTGGGCACCAAAACCCCGGCCGCGCCCCGAACGCCCCGCCCGGCCAGAACGCAGCGACCGGTCCGATCGCGCCCCGCGCGCGCCCGCCGCACCTGGGGTTGACGGCCAAGCTGCCGCCCCGCAACCCGATCGCGCGCCCCGACCCGATCGCGGCCCGCGCGGCGATGGCAAACGCCATGACCGTGGCCCGCGCAAAGACGGCGAGGCGGTAATCGCCGACGGCGCGCCGCGCCCCGACACTGCCCGCCCCGACACTGCCCGCCCTGATCGCGGTCCGCGCCCTGACAAGCCACATTTCGACAAAACGCGTGGCGACAAACCTCAGGGTGACAAACCGCGCGAAGGCTACAAGGGCAACAAACCGGCCTATGGCGCGAAACGCGATGACCGCGACACCAAACCGAAAACCTTCGAATCCCGCCCGCCCCGGGTGGAAAAGCCCATCGACCCCGACAACCCGTTTGCCGTGCTGATGGCCTTGAAAAACAAGGTTTGATTGGCAGGCCCGGGGGCAAAACCGGCCGCCGATGTTCAGCCCAAACTGCGGCTGGACAAATGGCTGTGGGCCGCGCGGTTTTTCAAATCGCGCGATCTGGCGGTTGAGGTGATTGAGCGCGGCCATGTCCGCATCAACGGCGCGAAATGCCGCAAACCGGGGCATGGCATAGGGCAGGGCGATGTGCTTACCTTTGCGATGGCGGGCGATATTCGGGTGGTGCGAGTGCTGGAATTGTCCGGCAAACGGGGTGCGGCCACCTCAGCTCAACTGCTTTATGACGATCTTGATAAAACCTGCCCACCTGCGACGGCATCGCCGCTTGAATGATCCGGCGCGCTTCGCTAGCAAGACACCGTCAGGCCAAGCCGGGCCTGACCTTTAGAAACGGACCAAGCCATGACCTATGTGGTGATCGACAACTGCATCGCCTGCAAATACACCGACTGCGTCGAAGTATGCCCCGTGGATTGTTTCTATGAGGGCGAAAACATGCTGGTGATCCACCCCGATGAATGCATCGACTGCGGCGTGTGCGAACCCGAATGCCCCGCCGACGCCATCCGCCCCGATACTGAAGCCGATATGGACAAGTGGGTTACCTTCAACCGCAAGTATTCCATTGCCTGGCCGGTGATTGTGACCAAGAAAGACATGCTGCCCGATGCCGAGGCGCGCGATGGTGAAACCGGCAAGTTAGAGAAGTATTTTTCCGAATTGCCGGGGCAGGGCGGCTGACGCCGGTCACACCGTTTTCGCGGCATTTGTCATAAATATACAATAAACGACATTGAAACGATTCGGTGACGTTGCGTGTGAAATTAAGTGATAGCGCTAAAAACTGAACGATTTCAAAGGCCAAGCGCCTGATCCGCCAAATATTGGCGCTGTTGGAATCACGACATTTTTGTGATATACATATGATGTAAACAATCATGGACGTCCGCATCTTGGTCAGTGCTGCCCGCGTGGCCAAGAAATTTTTGCTGAAAAATCAATGCCATCGCCGGGGGATTTTCCTACCGGACGGTGATTTTTCGTCAAAACGGCTTCTACATCAAGGAACTGCTTGAATGACCAAGTCGAAAAAACCTGATTTTCGTCCCAATGAATTCGTGGTCTACCCGGCGCATGGCGTGGGTCGGATCATTTCGATTGAAGAACAGGAAATTGCCGGGATCCATCTGGAACTGTTCGTGATCTCGTTTGAAAAAGACAAGATGACGCTGCGGGTGCCCACCCATAAGGCCACCGATATTGGCATGCGGTCATTGTCGTCGCCAGATGTGGTGTCGCGCGCGCTGGACACGTTGAAGGGCAAGGCCCGGGTCAAGCGGGCCATGTGGTCACGCCGCGCACAGGAATATGAACAAAAGATCAACTCGGGCGATCTGATGGCCATTGCCGAAGTGGTGCGCGATTTGCACCGCAGCGATGATCAGCGCGAACAGTCTTATTCCGAGCGTCAGCTTTATGAGGCGGCGTTGGAACGCCTGACCCGCGAAGTGGCCGCCGTGTCTGGCGTCGATGAAGCGGGGGCGCAAAAGAAAGTCGGCGAAGTGCTGGTTGGCCGCGCGGCCTGAATTTAAGGTGATTTAGGGTGAAACGGCGGTCGTTTTGGCCGCCGTTTTGCTTTTTTGCCCGCCGCGCGTCCGTTTTACAAGATCACGCTTCGGTCAAAGGGGCCAACGGCGCGTCTTCGGCGTCGTCCTCGGGCGCCATCCGGCGCACGTCGTGCAGCTCATCCATCAAGGCTGATTCCAGATCGCGGTCCAACTGCTTGGCGCGGTCCACATAGGCGGTGTTCAGATAAACCGGCTGCCCCGGCACCCAGACCTGCGCAAGATCGCGCATCGCCGCGCGGTCGATCCGGAAATAGGCTTGGGAAACCTTTGATGCCTCATATTCAGAAAAGCCCATATTTTCCAACACATAGCGCCCCGCCCGGATAGAGCTGTCGAAGGTTTCGCGCACGATGTCATTGGCTCCGGCTTGATACAACTCATACACATGCACCCGGTCGCGGGCGCGGGCCACGATGTGAATATCGGGCCGCCGCCCGCGGGCAAACCGCACGATCTGGGTAATGGTATCGCGGCTGTCCACCGCCACCACCAACACTTGGGCATCGGCCAGACCCGCAGCCTCCAGCAGTTCCGGGCGGGATGGATCGCCAAAAAACCCCTTCACACCAAAGCGGCGCATGGTTTCAATGGTCGCCATATCATTGTCCAACACCACCGTCGGGATGCCCGAGGTGCGCACCAAACGGTTGACCACCTGACCAAACCGGCCGATGCCCGCAATGATCACTTGCCCTTTTTCGTCAATTTCATCCGCCGCTTGCACCGGAAGGCGGGCGGCAAAGCGGCGCGTCAGATAATCATAGCCGATAAACAACAACGGCGTCAGCAGCATCGACAGGCTGATCACCAACAGCGCCAACTGCCCCGCCGCCAGCGGCAACGCAGTTTCACTGCGCGCAAAGCTGATGATCAGAAAGCCAAACTCGCCACCTTGGGCAAGGCTTAGGGAAAACAGCCAGCGATCATGCGCTTTCAGGCGGAACACCAAGGCGATCCCCACCAGAACCGCCGCCTTCAGCGCCATCAATCCCAGCGTCAGCGACACCACCGTGACCGGATCGCGCGCCAGCATGGCAAAGTTGATACCAACCCCGACGGTCATGAAAAACAGCCCCAGCAGCAGGCCCTTGAACGGCTTCAGATCGGCCTCAATCTGGTGGCGGAATTCCGAGTTTGCCAGCACCACGCCAGCCACAAACGTGCCCAGCGCCGGGGACAGACCCACCAGCATCATCAGGAACGCGATGCCCATGATCATCAAAAGCGAGATGAACGTCGACATCTCCGGCAGCTTGGCGGCATGGACAAAACGAAAGATTGGACGGCTAAGATAATGGCCTGCAAGCACAATTCCCGCAACAATCGCCAGCGTCACCAAGGTTGCGGCCCAGCCGGGCAGGGTTTGCACAAAGCTGATCAGCGGTTCCGCCGCCCCCGCCGTCTGCACCGCGTCTTCGGGGTTGGAGATGCCAAACTGCGCCGCCGTCGGGCCTTGCAACGGTGGCAACGCCAACAGCGGGATCAGCGCCAGCATCGGGATCACCGCGATATCTTGCGTCAGCAGCACCGAAAACGCCGCCCGCCCGCCGGGCTTTCGCATCAGGTTTTTCTCGGACAGGGTTTGCAGCACAATTGCCGTCGATGACAACGACACCGCCATGCCCGCAGTCAGGGCCACCGTCCAGATGCTGCCCGCCCAGATCAGGAAAAACGCCACCGCCGCCGTGGTCAGCGCCACTTGCGCACCGCCCATCCCGATCAGCTTGTGGCGCATGTCCCACAGCACTTTGGGTTCCAGATCCAGCCCGATCAAGAACAGCATCAGCACCACGCCAAATTCGGCAACATGCTGTAAATCCGTGGTTTCTGCCCCCGCCAGCCCCAACACCGGCCCCATCAGGATGCCCGCCGCCAAATAGCCCAGCACCGACCCCAACCCCAGACGCACCGACAAAGGCACCACCAGAACGGCGGCACCCAGATAGATCGAGGCTTGCAGCAGGATATTTTCCATCAACGGTCTTTCAGGTTGGCAGGGCAGCGTCGGCTTTGAATTGATCCATGACGATCTGGCTTTGCACCCGGGCCACGGCGGGGTGCGGCAACAGCAAATGATGAATAACGCGGTTCAAATCGGGCAGGTCGGCACACCAGACCCGCAACAAATAATCAGCCTCGCCGGTCAATGTCCATGCCGAGATGATCTGCGGGCAGGTGGCGATCAGGCTGCTGAAACTGCGGGCAACTTCGGGCGAATGGCTGGCCATCTGCACTTGCACAAACGCCTGCACCGACAGCCCGACTTTGGCCGGGTTCAGCCGCGCGGTATAGCCGGTGACATAGCCTTCGGCCTCCAGCCGCACGCGTCGCCGCGCCGCCTGACTGGGCGACAGGTGCAACAGATCGCCCAGTTCTTGCGCGGTCAGCATGGCATTGGTCTGAATTTCGGCCAAAAGCCGAGAGTCGGTTGCATCTAACATGCGAGATTTCCGCGCAAATATTGAAATATATGCAAGTATTGCGCGTATATTCTGCCAAAACAACCCTATTACGCGTAAAATAACCGTGTATTCCGCGCTATTATTGCGTGAAATCCTGCAGGAGCATTCAATGGGTCCGTTTCCACATTCCGCCCCCCGTGCCGTGATCAGCGCTGAAAACCCGGCCGGCACCGATGGCTTTGAATTTGTCGAATTTGCGCATCCGCAACCAGATGAGCTGCGCGCAACCTTTGCCCGCATGGGCTATGCGCTGACCGCCCGCCACAAGACCCGCGATATCGAGCTGTGGCAACAAGGCGATGTGACCTATGTGTTGAACAATGATTTGGGCAGCCATGCGCGCAATTTTGTCGATCTGCATGGGCCTTGCGCGCCTTCCATGGGATGGCGGGTGGCCAATGCGGCGCGGGCCTTTGCGCATGCTGTGGCAAGGGGGGCGCAGGCCTACACGGGCGATGCGGCGCAAACGCTGGCGGTGCCTGCGATTGTGGGGATTGGCGGATCGCTGATCTATTTTGTCGATCAGTATGGCGATGCCAATCCGTATGGCGATTTCAACTGGCTGGCCGCGGCGAAACCTGTGGGCGTGGGTTTTGCCTATCTCGACCATCTGACCCACAATGTTCACAAGGGCAATATGGACACCTGGTTCGCGTTTTATGGGCAGATTTTCAGCTTCAGACAGATCAGGTTCTTTGACATCGAGGGCAAGCACAGCGGCCTGTTCAGCCGCGCCCTGACCAGCCCCTGCGGACGCATCCGAATCCCGATCAACGAAGATCGCGGCACGGCGGGGCAGATTGTCGAATATCTCAAACGCTATAATGGTGAGGGAATTCAGCATATTGCAGTCGGGGCCACCGATCTTTATGCCGCCACCGACCAGATCGCCGCCCGCGGGGTAAAGTTTATGCCAAAGCCGCCGCTGGCCTATTACGAGCAGTCAAAAACCCGCGTGGCGGGGCATCAGGAACCGTTGGACCAGATGGCACGGCATGGCATTTTGATCGACGGTGAAGGCGTGGTGGATGGCGGCGAGACGCGGATTTTGCTGCAGATTTTTTCGAAAACCTGCATTGGCCCGATCTTTTTCGAATTCATTCAACGCAAGGGCGATGATGGCTTTGGCGAGGGGAATTTTCGGGCACTGTTCGAATCTATTGAACAAGATCAGATAGATCGTGGCGTGCTGACCGCGTCTTAACTTTTCGGCATCGCAAGGGTCAGCATTTTGTTGCCCTTTTTATAGCGCACTTCGGTGGCGGTGATGGCGGCGATCTGGCCGCCGTCAATTTTGTCGCCGACCTTGACCTTTTTATAGCGGCCATTGGCCTGACGCACCAAGGCATAGCGGCTGGACTGGGTGCCATAGACCCCGATCAAATTGATTTTCGCCAGATTGATCGCGTTCTTGAAGGTGGCTTGCTTGGCGACCGAGGCTTTGGTGGGGATCGACGGCGCGGCAGAGGCCAGTTCAGGCTCATTGTCCGCTTCGGGGCTGGCGTCTGCGTCGGGCGCTGCGGCCTGCGTTTCGGGGGCAGGTTCGGCCACCAGGTCTGGGGTGCGAATGGCGGCGGCGACGGCGGCTTCGACCGCGCGGCTAAGATCACGCGGGCGCGGTTCGGGTTTGCGGCTGATCGCCACCGCCATCGGGCTGCGCTGTGCGGCCCCTTCCAGCAAATCAACGGGCGGCAGGGCGGGGTCGGCCACCGCCACCAAAGACGCGCTGGCCGAGGCGATGCGGGCGGCGTCACCCGCTGCCAGCACTTCGGCGGGGCGCAAACGCGGGCGCAGGCCGGCAAAGCGGCTGTCGCTGGCGGGGGCAAGGGCTGCGTCATCCTCTGGCGACACCACCGGCGCAAGGGTGGCTGGCCGCGGTTTTGAACGTTTGCCCACCAAGGCCGGGTCAACGGGCAATACCGGGGCCAACGCCGGATCAAGTGCCGGATCAAGCGCCACCAAGGCCGGATCAAGCGGCGCATCCGTCACAGGGGTTGCCGTATCAGCCCCCGCCAAACTGGCAGGGCGCGCGGCGGGCACTATGGGCGGCTTGCCCGCAATAAGCAAAACGCCCTCGGGGGTGATGATCCCTTCGGGCGTCGGGACGATCTGGCCATCCGCATCGAACGTATAGACCGTGCCAAAGGGCGGCGGCGCGGGGGGCGGGGCGGGCTGCGGATCGCCGCGCGCATCGGGCTGTGGCAGCGAAAGCGGATCGGGTGTTATCGGGGGGGCATCCATGGTGGCCAGCAAAATCTCGTCTTGCGGCTCGGGGTTGGGCGAATTCCCGGCGGCTGCGTCGGCGGTCACCCCGGTTTGCGGGGCGGGCGCGGGTGCTGGCGGCGGGAATTCGGCGGCGGCTTCGGTCGCCATTTCGGCTTCGGTCGCGGTCTCGGTTGTCGTCTCGGTCACGGCGAGGTCGGCGGCAGGATCAAGCGGCACCGCTGCGGTGATTTCAGCCGTATCACCGGGGAGGTCGGCAAAATCGGCGGGGTCTTGCATATCCGCCGCCATCTCATCTTCGGGTGCCGGGAAATCGCTGGCATCGGGGCTTGCTGCGCCGTCAACAACCGCCTCGGCAGGGGCCGCAGCATCGGTCCAGGACGCCAGCGAAAACGACGACCACGCCGCCACCGCCGCCAGACACAGCAACAACAACAGCGTCAGCGCAAGGCCCAGATGGCGCGGCTTGCCACGCACCGCCGCTTGTTTGCCGCCCAAGCCGATGCCGGGGCGCGGCGGTGGCACCCGGCTGGGGGCGGTTGCCGTCGGCGAACGGGCTGCGGGCAGAGCGGGGCTTTGCGATGCGCCTGCGATTTGCGGCACCGGGGCTTTGCGGGTTTTGCTGCCTGCAATGCCGGGTGCGGTGACCAAGGCCCCCAATCCGCGCAACGCCTTGCCGGCCACGCTGGGTTTGCCAAGCGTTGACGGGCGCGGCGGCGGGGCGGCAACGGTTGGGCGTGCCGAGGTTGGGGCGGCCGTGCGGTCAAACCCGGCACCAAAGGCGGCAATCGGTTTGGCAATCGCCGGACGCGCCACCGCTGGCATAACGGGCGGCGGCGCTGTCGCGGGCACGCCGGCCCCGGTGTCGTCGCCGGGCTGACGGCGGCTTGAAAACGCCACCCGCGCCGAAAGGGACGGTTCTGGCGGCAGATCGTCGTCTATGCGGGCGTCAAGCACCGACGCTGGCCGCGGGTCATCTGAATCTTCGGCTGGCACATCAAGGGCCATCGGGGCCTCTTCCGGCTCGGCGCTTGACGCAAGTGCGGGTGCCGCAGGTTCGGGGATCACCGGCAATTCAGCGCGGGCTTCGGCCATGATTTCGGCAAAAGACATTTCCCGGGGCGGATCATCTGCCGCGATACCCGGCACGGCGTCTGGCACAAGCATCGGCTCAGGCATCGGTGTGGGGGCCGGGTCTGGGCGCGGATCAACGGTGGGGGTGTCTGCCGCGGTGTCGGGTCGCGAGGGCCGCATCGGCACATCTTCGGCGCGAAACGGTGGCAAATCAACGGGCATCGCCGCAGCAGGCGCGGGCGCACCCGCCCCAATCCCAAGCGCCGTGTCGGCGGGATCGCGGCGGCGCGATGTGGCGGGTTCGGCTGCGGTTTCGGCGGCGAGTTCGGCTGCGGGTGGCATCGCCGGGGCCGAAGTTTCGGCTGCTTTGCGATTGGGGGCAGGGGCGCGCGACGCGATTGTCACGGCAACCTTGTCGCGGTCTACCTTTTCGCCCGCCGCCAACAGATCGGCTGCCATCTCGGTCGGGCCAAACCACGGCTCGCCCTTGTAAGTGCCCTCATCCGGCGCCGCCACGAAGGACACCGGATTGAACCGATGCTCGGCGGCAAAACCGGCGGCCTCGGCCAGTGTTTCGCGCGCGATCACCGCCACCTGCACTTCCGGGCCTGACCCAGACCAATCAAACACCAGATCGGCGACATCATAGGGCGTGCGCCCCTCCAACGCGGCCACAATCTGCGCCCGCCGCTTGGCCGCATCGGGGCCGGGGGCGGTCAGGGTCAGATACAGGATTTGATCGTTGGGAATGATCAGTTTGGTCGCGATACCGCGCGGCGACAGGCCAAGCGCGGTGGACCGCAAATAGCCCAACGCTTGGGTCAAGTCGGGGTCATCAATGGCCACGCTGCCAATCTGGGTCCACCCTGCACCGGTGCGGTGCAAAAGGCCGATGGCATCGTCGCGGAAGTCGAGGGCAAAAGCTGGTTTCATATCCTGCATCTAGCACAAAGGCCCGGCATGCGGAAACGCAGCCCGGCAAGGTTTGATCTTCCTACAGCAGCTTTTTGCCGAAGGGAAGAAAACCCGGCCCCCCCAAGCGGTTGAATGCCAAGAAACAACACCCGGTTTTGCCGTCACTGCCGCAGGGGGAATAAATTGGCCGCCGCGGGTTCCTTATGGAACAGCTGATACAAATTTATTTCATTATACCGCCAAAGAACAGCTTGCGGTGCGCGTCATCAATCTGCACCTGTTAGATTGCATCCCCAAGGAGGATCTCATGCGTCTTTTGAATGCTTTGCTTTTGTCCGCTGCCCTTGTTTTGCCGATTGCAGGCACCGCCTTTGCCGAAGGCAATTTTGTAACCGTCACCGGCGAGGCCACGGTTCTGGCCACCCCCGATCAGGCCACCATTTCCCTTGGCGTCACCACCAACGGCGCCAATGCGGGCGAGGCGATGGCGGCCAATTCCAAGGCGATGGCGGCGGTGCTGGGCCGCCTGAAAGCCGCGGGCATTGAAGACCGCGATCTGCAAACCGCCTATCTTTCGCTGATGCCAAACTGGGTGGGCTATGACACCGGATCAACGCCCTCGATTGGCGACTATACCGCGTCAAACACGCTGAACGTGCGGGTGCGGGCGCTGGATCAGTTGGGGTCCATTCTGGATGCGTCGATCACCGATGGGGCCAACACCCTGAACGGCATCACATTTGAGCTGGCGATGACCGGCCCGACGCTGGACGAAGCCCGCAAGGCCGCTGTGGCCGATGCCACGGCACGGGCCACCGTTCTGGCGGGGGCTGCAGGCGTCAAGCTGGGCGGCATTTTGTCGATGACGGAAAATGTCGGCTACAGCACGCCGACACAAATGTTCCGCTCCGAAGGGGATGCGGGCAAAGTGCCGGTGGCCACCGGACAAATCGGGCTGATGTCATCGGTGACGGTCACTTTCGAGATGGCAGAGTAACAGGCGCACGCGCGCCCCGGGCCTGACCCGGGGCCGTAGGTCGCAACTAAACCACCCCGGATCATTTCCGGGGTGGTTTTGTTTCACCAACGCCAGTGCCATTGTGCTAGCCGCGCCCCGGGCCTGACCCGGGGCCTCTGTTAGCCGCAACTAAACTCCCGGATCAAACCCGGGGCGCGTTGCAGCTTTACGCCGTTGCCGCCGCCAAAGCCTGATCCAGATCGGCGATGATATCTTCGATATTCTCGATCCCGATCGACAGACGCACCACATTCGGCGCCGCCCCTGCCGCGATTTGTTGCGCCTCGGTCAACTGACGGTGGGTGGTTGACGCCGAATGGATCACCAGACTGCGGGTATCGCCAAGGTTGGCGACATGGCTGAACAGCTTTAGCGCATCGACCAGACGCATGCAGTTGTCATAGCCGCCCTTCACCGCAAAGGTAAACAAACCGCCCGCGCCTTTGGGGGTGATTTTGGCCACCAGCTTATTGTAGGGCGATGATTTCAGCCCCGGATAGGTGACAAAATCCACCCGCGGGTCTTTTTCCAGCCATTCCGCCACTTTTTGCGCGTTCTCGACATGGCGCTGCATCCGCAAGGCCAGTGTTTCAATGCCCATCAGCGTGTAATGCGCACCTTGCGGGTTCATCGTCATGCCCAGATCGCGCAAGCCCACGGCGATGGAATGGAAGGTAAACGCCATCCCGCCCAAGGCGGCGTGAAAGGTCAGGCCGTGATAGGCGGGTTCGGGCTGCGACAGCGATGGGAACTTGTCGGATGCACTCCAGTCAAACTTGCCACTGTCCACCACCACACCGCCGGTGACGGTGCCATTGCCGGTCAGATATTTCGTCGCCGAATGCACCACCAACGTGGCCCCATGCTCAATCGGGCGGCACAGATAGGGGGTGGCCGTGGTGTTATCGACGATCAGGGGAATGCCCGCTTTGTCGGCCACGCCTGCAATCATGCCCAGATCGGAAATCGCCCCACCGGGGTTGCAGATGGTTTCGCAAAACAGCGCCCGGGTGTTGCCGTCAATCGCCGCCGCAATCGCCGCCGGATCGTCAAAGTCCACCAGTTTGGCGGACCAGCCGAATTTGCGGATGGTGTTGGTAAATTGCTGAATGGTGCCGCCATAAAGTTTGGTGGATGCCACAACATTGCAGCCCGGCTGCATCAGCGGAAACAGCGCCATCAGTTGTGCTGCGTGCCCGGACGAGCAGCAAATCGCCCCCGCCCCCCCTTCCAGCGCGCAGACCCGGTTGGCCAGCGCCGATACGGTGGGGTTGGTCAGGCGCGAATAGATATAGCCGACCTCTTGCAGATTGAACAATTTGGCGGCGTGATTGGCGTCGCGAAACACATAGGCGGTGGTCTGGTAAATCGGCACTTGCCGCGCACCGGTCGCCGTATCGGGGGCGGTGCCTGCGTGGATGGCAAGCGTGTCAAAGCCAAGCGTGTCGGTCATAATAGCCTCCTGTGGAAAATCTGAGGCGAACGGTAGGCTAAGGACGCGCGCCGGGCAAGCCGCAGCTTTGATCCGCGCTTTGGCCCCTCATTCAGGCCCGGTCATCCTTGGGGCTGCCCATCACCACAAAGGTGGTGATGGATTGCACTTGCGGCAGCACGCCCAGAATATCGGTGTGCCAGTGTTTGTACGCCGCCAGATCGGCGGCCTCAACACGCAGCAGATATTCGACGGTGCCGGTTATATTGTGGCATTCGCGCACTTCGCGCGCCCGCGCCACGCCGCGTTCAAACGCCTCTTGGCTGGCTTTGGTGTGGCTGTTCAGCGCCACCGTCACATAGGCGACAAAGCCCACGCCCATTTTTGCGCTGTCCAGCACCGCGCGGTAGCCTTTGATCACACCGCTGCGTTCCAGTTCCTGCACGCGGCGCAAACAGGCCGAAGGCGACAGCCCGACAAGATCGGCCAGATCCAGATTGGACAGCCGCCCATCGCGAGAAAGCGCGCGCAATATTCGGTCGTTTATTTCATCAGATTTCGTCATATATTGCAAAATATGCGCATATCTCTGCGTATTTGCAATCCTTGCTCGCCAATTCAAGGTAAATATTGCGGTATGAATATTGATCTTTTTCTGGCCCTGTTGGGCTTTGCCTTTGTTACCTCGATCACGCCGGGGCCGAACAACATGATGCTGCTCGCGTCGGGGGTGAACTTTGGCTTTGCCCGCAGCCTGCCGCATATGTTGGGCATCAGCCTTGGCCATGCGCTGATGGTGTTTCTGGTCGGCCTTGGGTTGGCGGGGGTGATGCAGGCCTGGCCACCGGCGATGCCGCTGCTCAAGGCGGTTTCGGTGGCGTATATGCTGTGGCTGGCGTGGAAGATCGCACAGTCCGCCCCGCCAACCGGTGGCACGTCGGCGGCCAAGCCGTTCAACTTTTTGCAAGCGGCGGCGTTCCAATGGGTCAACCCCAAGGCATGGGCGATGGCTTTGGGGGCAACCTCGGCCTATGCGGGCGATGGCGGAGTGGCCGCCGTGGCGATTGTGGCCGTGGTGTTTGCTGCCGTGAACCTGCCATCGGTGTCGGTCTGGGCCGCGGCGGGCGAGGTGTTGCGGGTCTGGCTGACCGATCCTGTGCGCTTGCGTGCCTTCAACTGGTCAATGGCGGCGCTGCTGGTGGCCTCGCTGATCCCGGTTTTGCGGATGTAGCCCGGTGGCCCCGTGCCGGTCGGGGCCTTTTGTGACCGCCCCTAGCGCAACCACAGCCCTTCGCGTTTGATCACCGCCCGGATCGCCTGTTCGCGGCGGGGCAAATCGGCGCGGTCAAACAGGGCGCGAATTTTGCGGCCCCGGTTTTGATAGACCATCAGCTTGACCGGTTCATACTCACGCAAAAGCCGCCGCAACTCTTGCTGGCCCGCCACCTGTTCCAACACCTCGACCACCCGGTCAGATTCGCGCGCATATAGCAGCGGCAAGGTGCGGTAATGGCAGGTAACCGCACCGTCCAGCCCCGCCAATTCCGGTCCGGGCCGCCCGCCACCAAACGAGTGGATCACCAAAGGCAGCGCAATCTGATCCAGCCACGGATAAATTTCCTGGCAGATCAGCGCGTCAGGCCGGTTGTCGCGGATGTCTTTGGCATAGGCCAGAAACCGCGCCCCAAACGCTTGTGGGCTGACGTAAAAAAACCACCCGGCGTTGAAATACATAAACCGGCGCCAATAGTTCTCGGGCTGGTCAGGGTCGATGGTCGGGGCGATATCAAGGCCGAACCGGTCATACAATGCGCCCCAGATCTCGGCATAGCCGGGGCCATACAGGTCGGGCACAGGCCAGGTGCCTTCGCGCCGCATCGACGCTGCGGGCGCGGTGAAATCAAACCCGATGCTGTCCAGTGCACCTATGATCAGGGTATCGGTGTCCAAAAACAAAAATGGCGCATCGGGCAGGGCCGACAGCGCCTCGATCTTGTTGCCATGCGGATAGGATTGGCCGAACACCCGGCTTTGAAACGGCAAGAACACCGCGCCCAAATCGGTCAGCATTGCGCGCACGGCTGCATCGGTCACGCTTGGGTCGCGAGGCCACAGCGGGCCGGGCTGTGGTTCGGCCAGATACAAAGTGCCGCCAAAATCAGGGTTGGTCGCCCGCAAGGACGCCGCCAGCAGCAACGCCTCATACTGCAGCCGCCCCGATTGGACCAGCGCCACGATGTTGAACGCTTGCTTTGCGGGGGCAGTTTCGGCCATGCTTGGATCCATTAGACAGTCAAGTCGCGCTTACGCTTCCACCTATAGGGCCGATCTGCGGGCCGCAAAATGAAAAGAGGTCAAAATGCTGCGTATTTGGGGATCTGTTGCCTTGGCGGTGCTGATCGGCACAGCCGCGCAGGCGCAAGACTATACCACCGCTGCCGAGGTGAAACCGATCCTTGAAGGCACCAAGCCGTTCTGGCTGGCGGTGCAGGCCTATGATGGCAAGGATTTGTTGTATTTCACCAATCTGCTGGCATGGCGCTGTGGGGTGACGGAAATTCGCTATGGCCTGAACGGCGCGCCCCCTGACACGGTGTTCGCGATGGAGCCGTGCCACGAAGGCACCGCGCAACCCAACGCCCTGACGATGGAAAACGGCGCGTTGATGTATCTCAGCCTTGAGCTGAACTCGGTCGATACGGTGTCGGTGTTTGTGGTGTTTGATGACGACACCACCACCACCGCCGAATACGACCGCAAAGCCATCTTGATGCCCTAAGGCCGGGCCGTCACGCCGTTGGTGTGAACCGCAGTGACAGGCACGACATGCCGCCGTCCAGCTTGGCGCATTCCGAATTGCCGATCAGGCGCACCGCGTATCCGGCCTTGACCAACAGATCATAGGTGCGCGGAAACCCCGCTGGCATCAGCACGATGTCGTTGAACCTGATCGCATTGGCGGATGCCTCTTCGCCCCCTGCCGTCAAGATCACCGTATAGCCCGCAAAACACCCCGAGTCCGCCAGCCGGTTGGTTGACATAATGGTGCCCGCGTCAAGCAGGCTGCAATCGGTCTTGAAATGCAAAACCCCGGGCGGGGTGAATACCTCGCGCACGGCATGTCCCCACGGGGCGACCAGACGGGTCAATTCGGCAATGCCTGCGCCATTGGTGCGCGCGGATCGGCCGACCAGAATCTCGGTTTCGGTCACCAGAATATCGCCGCCTTCAATGAAACTGGCGGGGTCGGAAATCTGCACGACCTGCCCGTATAGCGCCGCCAGATGCGGGGCCATCGCGGCAGCCTCACCCAAACGGCTGGGCGCGCCGGGGCGCATGATGACCGCGCCTTGCGGCAGGCAAAGGGCCGTGTCCTCGACAAAAACCGAATCCGGAAAGCCGGCCAATGCGGGCAATTCCACCACCACCGCGCCAGTGGATTTCAAGGCCGCGATATAATCGGCATGGTGCGCCTGCATCAGCGCCAGATCAGGTGCGCCGGTATCGACTGCCCGCAGGCCAGATGCAATCGACGCCGCAGGCCGGCGGGTAATGGCGTGGGTAAAGCGATAAGATTTCATCGTCTTCCTCGGTTTCGGTGGGAAGATGGTGGGCGACCCTGGAGCGGCCACCATTCTGATAAGTGCTTGTTTTCGTAACTTCTTGGCGCGGGTTATGGTGAGTGCGTCTTACCTTTGCGCTCTACCTTGGGCCACATTTGGCGGCAAGCGCAAGTGTCGTGCGCAGATTTTAGAAATTATTCGGCGTAGAGAGCGACCTGCATTCGTTTGAACGCCTTACGCACAACTGCGAGTTCGCCCAGTTTGCCCTTGCTCTCGCCGACACTGCCGTAACGGGCGGTCAGAAACTGCCCAAGTTTCTTGGTGGCCAATTCGCTTTCGCCTCTGGCCTCATAGGCTTTTAGAATGCCGACCAGCAAGGCAGCCATTTCAGTGTCTGAACTTCCAAAGCCTTTGCCCAGCAAAGTGGTCGCCCGGTCGTGTCGGGTTTTTGGTGGGTTGGTGAACAAGACGTATGACAGCACATCGAACAAGTCGCTTTTGGCGGCATCGACCAACTGGCGTATGTCATCAAGTCTGCCTTCGTCATAGCCGTGGTCTTCGAGTTGCTTGAGAAAGTGCGCCCGGTTGTCGGGGTCACTCCATGCGGCGCGCAGTGCATCTTCGTCCGCGATGAGTTTTGTCAGATCTCCGAACAGGCGTGCCAGGAACTCGGTTGCGGAAATTGGTCTGCCGTCTGCACTCCAATAAGATGTTGATGCAATAAAGCGGATCGATCGGGATTTGCCATCAGCCAACTGCACCACAATCTTTTCGCGCTTTCCGTCCGCCTCGCCCTCACCCGTTCCGGGGTCCGGTTGGTCTTGCCCGTCAACGGGTTCGCCGGGAACTCGCGCTGCTTTGGGTGGTTCGGGTTCAAGTGGTTCGCCGTCCCATTCGGGGTCATTGAAGTTTTCATGCGCCTTCACGAAATCCCAAATGGTAAAAAAGTCCTTGCCGTCATAAGTGCGGGTGCCGCGTCCGATGATTTGCTTGAACTCGATCATCGACCGGATGGGGCGCATCAGCACGATGTGACGCACGTTCCGCGCATCCACCCCGGTAGACAGCTTTTGCGAGGTTGTCAGGATTGTGGGGATGGTCTTGTCGTTGTCCTGAAAGTCGCGCAAGTGCTGATCGCCTATGGCCCCGTCGTCTGCCGTCACCCGGTGGCAGTAGTTTGGGTTCAGGCTGGTCTTCACTTGATTGATCAGGTCGCGCACAAGGGCTGCGTGGGGTTGGGTGGCACAGAACACAATCGTTTTCTGCCGCTGATCTATCCGCCCCATGAATTCGGTCACGCGGGCCAATTCACGTTCGGTAATGATGATGCGGGTATTGAAGTCGCTTTCGGTAAAGGTTTCGCCGTCGTCAATGTCACCCGTCACCACGGTATCACTGCGGTCATAGACGTATTCATCAATCGTGCTGGCCATTTGCCGCACCTTGAACGGGGTCAAGAAGCCGTCTTCGATGCCGTCGCGCAGGGCGTAGGTGTATACGGGTTCGCCGAAATAGGCGTAGGTGTCGGCGTTGTGTTTGCGTTTGGGGGTGGCGGTCAGGCCAAGCTGGGCGGCGGGGGCGAAGTATTCCAGCAGGCTGCGCCACTCGCTTTCGTCTTTGGCCCCGCCCCGGTGGCATTCGTCGATCACGATGAAATCAAAAAAGTCGGGCGCGTATTGTTGGTAAACTGGCGTGCCTTCGCCCGTCATGAACGTCTGAAAGATCGTGAAAAACAAGCTGGCGTTCTTCGGCGGCTTGCCCCGGTTCTTGCGGATGGTGTCGGGGTCGATGCGGGTGATGGCGTCGTTCGGGAAGGCGGAAAAGGCGTTATAGGCTTGATCGGCAAGGATGTTGCGGTCGGCCAGAAACAGGATGCGGGGGCGGCGGGTGGGTTCCCCGGTCAGGTTCCACTTGGCCTGAAACAGCTTCCACGCGATCTGAAACGCGATAGAGGTTTTGCCGGTGCCGGTGGCCAGCGTCAGCAGGATGCGCCGGTCGCCCTTGGCTACGGCCTCCAGCACCGCCGTTATGGCGTTGTGCTGGTAGTAGCGCAGTTCCCATTTGCCGCCATCCGTTTCAAACGGCACGGCCCCAAAACGGTCACGCCACCGGTTGGGGTCGGGATAGGTGCGCGCCCACAACTGGTCGGGGGTGGGGAAGGGCAGCGCCAAGTCGCCCTCGGCCCCCGTCACCATGTCGATCTGATACCAGCCGATGCCGTTGCTGGCATAGGCAAAGCGGGCACCCAGACGGGTGGCATAGTCCTTGGCCTGTCCTACCCCGTCGCGGTGGCTGAGGCCCGCACGCTTGGCCTCCAGCACGGCCAGTTTGTGGCCCTTGTGGGTCAGGACGTAATCGGCGCTAAGACCCTTTTTGCGCTTGCCGCCCGACTGGATGCGACCGGGGCAGATGGTTTCGCGGTGGACCCGTGAGCCGTCCAGCCCCCATCCCGCCGCCGCCAGCACGGGGTCGATACGATTGGCGCGGGTGTCGGCTTCGGTTTCG
>JANPLZ010000122.1:0-18358 GCA_031422555.1 Cypionkella sp.
GCCGAAACCACGACCCGGCTGTTTGCAGGCGCAAAGGAATGGGAAACCATCAAGGGCTATCAGAATGAGGCCGGAATAGGCGGCTTTATCGATTCGATTGACTGGGGCTGGTTTTATTTCCTGACGAAGCCGATCTTTACGGTCCTGCATTGGCTGAACGGCCTGATCGGCAACATGGGGCTGGCGATTATTGGCCTGACGTTTTTCCTGAAACTTCTGGTGCTGCCGCTGGCCTATAAGTCTTATGTGTCAATGGCGCGGATGAAAGAGCTGCAGCCCGAAATTGAAGCGCTGAAACTGCGGTCCGGCGACGATAAGCAAAAGATGCAAAAAGAGATGATGCAGCTTTATAAGGAAAAGAAAGTGAACCCGGCGGCGGGCTGTTTGCCGATCCTGATCCAGATTCCGATCTTTTTCTCGCTGTATAAAGTGATCTTTGTCACCATCGAATTGCGTCAGGCGCCGTTTTTCGGCTGGCTGAACGATTTGTCCGCGCCCGACAGCTCATCCCTGTTCAACCTTTTTGGCCTGCTGCCTTGGGCAAATCCAACGCCCGGATCCATCCTTGCGTTGATCTTCATCGGCGTTCTGCCGATTTTGCTGGGTATTTCGATGTGGCTGCAACAAAAGCTGAACCCGGCCCCCGCCGATCCTGTGCAGCAGCAGATCTTTGCCTGGATGCCTTGGGTGTTCATGTTCATGCTGGGCAGTTTTGCCAGCGGTCTTGTTGTATACTGGATCACCAACAACACCATCACCTTCGTGCAGCAATATGTGATCATGCGCAGTCACGGCCACAAGCCAGAGATTTTCAGCAATATCCTGTCCAGCTTTAAGAAAGCCCCGGTGCCGGCGGTGGTGGAAAAGGCCAAGAAAAAATGACCGCGCAACTGGCGCATATTGCCCGCCATCCGATCAAGTCGCATGGGCGCGAAGATTTGGCAGCGGTGCTTTTGTCGGCCGGGCAAGGTCTGCCGTTTGATCGCCATTGGGCAGTTGCACATGATGCGGCGCGGCTGGTGCCGGGCTGGAACGAATGCGTGAACTTTGCACGCGGAGCCAAAGCACCCGAATTGATGGCGATTTCGGCGCAGTTGCACGCCGATACCACCACGGTGACACTGAGCCATCCAGCCAAGCCGGACCTGACATTTCAGCCCGACACTGTGGCCGATCTGGCACGGTTTTTGGACTGGGTGCGCCCGCTGAACCCACCCAGCCGCGCGCAACCGGCGCAGATCGTCACGGGCGGGCGGGCAATGACGGATACCGATTTCGCTTCGGTTTCGATCTTTGGGCTGGCGTCGAACACCGCTCTTTCGACCATTCTGGGGCAAGACGTGTCGCCCCACCGGTGGCGCGGCAACCTGTGGATTGACGGGCTGAACCCTTGGGCAGAGTTTGAGTGGATCGGTAAAACTTTGCAGGTCGGCACGGCCGTTCTGCAGGTGGCCGAACGCATCACGCGCTGCCGGGCAACTATGGCAAACCCGCAAACCGGGGTGATTGATGCCGACACGCTGGGCGCGTTGAATACCAACTTTGGCCATCAAGATTTTGGCGTCTATGCCCGCGTGATCCAAGGCGGGCAGATCGCGGTTGGCGACAAGGTGGTGGTGCAATGACCCTGCAATTCACGCTGGCCCCCGAGCCGGAATTTGCTGACCGCGAAACCGGGCGCCTGATGTTTGCAGGCCCGGTTGATTTTGTCAAAGGCGTGGTGGCGATGTCTGGGCTGCCACCGGCGGACCGGCTGGAGGTTTGCTTTGCCGGAAGGTCAAACGTTGGAAAATCTAGCCTGATCAATGCGTTGACGGGCCGCAAAAGTCTGGCCCGCGCGTCGAACACGCCCGGGCGCACGCAAGAGATCAACTTTTTTGCTTTGGGCGAGACGCGGTATCTGGTCGATCTTCCCGGCTATGGCTATGCCGAGGCTCCGATTGCCATCGTGGCAAAATGGCAGGCTTTGTTGAAAAGCTATCTGGCGGGGCGGCAAACCCTGCGCCGGGCCTTTGTGCTGATCGACGCGCGCCATGGGGTGAAGGCAGTTGATGAAGATATTTTACTTCTTCTTGACCGCTGTGCTGTCACCTATCAGGCGGTGCTGACCAAGGCCGACAAAATCTCGAACACCGAACGCGAGGCCGTGATTGAACAGGTCAAGACGGCTTTGGCAAAACACCCGGCGGCTTATCCGGAATTGGTGGTGACCAGTTCGGAAAAGGGCGATGGCATTGAAACCCTGCGGGCGATTATCGCGACTTTGGTTTGACCTGAAACGTTTTCGGCTTCAGACGTGTTGCGCGCCGTTCACTTCGATTTCGGCACCCGAAATATAGCTGGATTGGTCCGAGCATAAAAACCAGATCACATCCGCCACTTCGCGTGGCTGACCCAACCGCTGCATCGGCAATTTTTCAACGATCTTATCAGTGCCCGGCGACAAGATGGCGGTTTCCACTTCGCCCGGCGCAATCGCGTTCACCCGCACCCCCAATGGGCCAAAATCATGCGCCATTTCGCGGGTCAACGCCGCCAACGCCGCCTTTGATGTCGCATAGGCCGCGCCCGCAAATGGATGCACCCGCACCCCCGCAATGGACGTGACGTTGACGATCGACCCTTTGGTTGCCGCCAGTTCATCTTGCAACCCGCGCGCCAGAATCACCGACGAAAAGAAATTCACATGAAACACCTGCCCCCACGTGCGCAGATCCGTTTCCAATGTATTCAACCGTTTACCACCGTCGCCCTTGGGGCTGATGCCGGCGTTGTTGACCAAAGCATGCAAGCGGCCATTCACTTTGGCCTTGATGGTTTCAATCGCTTCGATGGTTTTTTTCGGATCGGCCAGATCAATCTGGATATGATTTTCCTCGCCCCCCGGCCAAGGGCAACGCGCGTCAAACGGTTGGCGCGAACAGGTCAGCACCCGCCAGCCTTCGGCCGAGAACCGCTTTACCGTCGCATGGCCGATGCCCCGGCTTGCCCCCGTCAGAACCACGGTTTTCTGTTCGCTCATCGGGCACCTACCTTCGGGCCAAAGCTGACAGTTCCAGTCAGGAAAGGCAAGCCACGCGCGGCTTGGCAGAACGCTGCAAAGGCGTTAGGAACCGATCATCCCGGAGGCGCATATGAAAAAGCAGACATTGACCATGACCGATGCCATTTCCACTGCCAAAATGCTGTCCGAAGCCCTGCCCTATTTGCAACGCTATTCCGGCGCGGTGGTGGTGGTTAAGTTTGGCGGCAACGCGATGGGCGACGACGCGGCAATGGCCGAATTTGCCCGCGACGTGGTGCTGATGCGGCAAGTTGGGGTCAATCCGGTTGTGGTGCATGGCGGCGGGCCGATGATCAACGATATGCTGGCAAAGCTGGGCATCAAATCGGAATTCGTGCGTGGCAAGCGGGTGACCGATAAGGCCACGGTCGAAGTGGTCGAAATGATCCTGTCCGGGCTGGTTAATAAACGCATCGTGCAGGCGATCAATGATCAGGGCGGGCGGGCGGTTGGCATTTCTGGCAAAGACGACGATCTGATGGTTTGCGTCGCCGATGATCCGGAATTGGGCTTTGTCGGCCGTCCAGTTGAGATGAATGTGCAGGTGTTGCGCGATTTATATGCGGCGGGGATTATTCCTGTGGTGGCCCCGGTGGCAACCGGTGTGGCAGACAATGAAACCTTCAACGTCAATGGCGATACGGCGGCGGGGGCGATTGCAGGGGCGCTGCAAGCCGACCGGTTGTTGTTGTTGACCGATGTATCGGGCGTGAAAAACGCCGCTGGTGACGTTTTGACCGCGATCACCCCCGAAGAGGCGCGGCAGTTGATTGCCGATGGCGTGATTTCGGGCGGGATGATTCCGAAAACCGAAACCGCACTGATCGCGCTGGATCAGGGCGTGCGGGCAGTGACCATTCTGGACGGACGTATTCCCAATGCGTGCCTGTTGGAATTGTTCACCGATCACGGTGCGGGCAGCCAGATCCGGTCAACCGAGCCGCGGGTCAAACCTCGGGTGCGGCGCTAGATTTCACCGCGCCAGCGCCCTATGTTCTAGGCATCAAAGGGGGCGCATGTGCCAAACGAAGTGATCTTGCGGCTGTCGGTGTTTCTGGCGCTGTTTGCTGTGTTTGCGGCGATAGAGGCTTTGGCCCCGCGCCGTGCGCGTGTAACGCCGTTGGCGGGGCGTTGGTTTACCAATCTGTCGATCACGGTGCTGAATACGCTGGCGTTGCGGGCGCTGGCGCTGGCGCTGCCGTTTCTGGCGGTGGGGGCTGCGGTGGATGCGTGGTCGATGGGGTGGGGGCTGTTCAATACCTTGCGCTGGCCGCTTTGGGTTGAAAGCGTGATTGCCATTCTGATGCTGGATTTTGCCATTTGGGCGCAGCATTGGATCACCCATAAAGTGCCGCTGTTCTGGCGGTTTCACCGCATGCACCATGCCGACCGCGATATGGATGTCACCACCGCGCTGCGGTTTCATCCGGTTGAGATTTTGGCGTCTATGGTGTTGAAAATCGGACTGGTTTATCTGATCGGGCCCTTGGCTTTGGCTGTCGTTGTGTTCGAGATTTTGCTGAACGCCACGGCGATGTTCAACCACGCCAATATCGCGCTGCCGGTCTGGCTGGACCGGGTGATGCGGCTGGTGCTGGTGACGCCGGATATGCACCGGGTGCATCATTCTACCGACCGCGCCGAGCACAACCGCAATTTCGGCTTTGCCCTGTCGATCTGGGACCGCCTTTTTGGCACCTATCTGGGTCAGCCTGCCGGTGGACATGCGGTAATGCGCGTAGGGCTGGAATGGCAAGATGAGAGACCTGCCAAACTGGGGTGGAGCCTGTTGTTGCCGTTTCGCAAATGACGCTGGCGCAGATAGAGGCGCTGGCGGCGGCGCAGCATCTGGCAGTCTTGGGTGGGTTTCACTGTCAGGACGACAAAACTTTGCCACGCGGCACCCGCAGCGTTTTGCTGTTGGGGCCGCACGAGCCGGGATTTTGGGCGCATATCCGCAGCCAAACCGAATGGGATGGCGCGCCCGATCCGATGGACCGCTGGTCGCGCCGGGTGATCGGGCGGATGGCCTGTGATCTGGGGGCCAAGGCGTTGTTTCCCTTTGGTGGCCCGCCATACCAACCGTTTTACACGATGGCCCTGCGCACCGGGCGGGTGTGGGACAGCCCGGTGCGGCTGTTGGTGCATGCCGAGCAGGGATTGATGGTCAGCTTTCGCGGCGCCTTGGCTTTGCGCGACAAGATTGACCTGCCGCCACCGGTGCCGCGCCCTTGCGATGCCTGCCCACAGCCTTGCCTGACCGCCTGTCCGGTGGCGGCGCTGGGGGCAAGCGGCTATGACCTGCCCGCCTGTCACCGCTTTCTGGATACCGCCGCCGGGGGTGATTGCATGAATTGCGGTTGTGCGGTGCGCCGGGCTTGCCCGCTGTCTGAAAGCTATGCAAGACTGCCACAGCAATCCGCCTATCACATGGGGAAATTCCACACATGAAGCGCCTGATCCTGACGCGCCACGCGAAATCTGCCTGGGACGATCCCCTGACCCCAGACCATGACCGCCCGTTGAATGACCGCGGCAAGGCCGCCGCCGCCGATCTGGGGCAATGGCTGGCGTCGCGCGGCTATGTGCCCGGTGAAGTGCTGTGTTCAGACGCGGTGCGCACCCGCAAAACCTGGTCTGGTATCGCCCCTGCACTGCCCGGCAGCCCAGGTTTGGAACTGAAACCTGCGCTGTATCATGCGGGGCCCGAGGTGATGCTGGCGGTGCTGCGGCACGCCACGTCTGACACGGTGATGATCATCGGCCATAATCCCGGCATCAGCGAATTTGCGGGCCGTCTGGTGGCGCATCCGCCACAAAACGCCGACTTTGCGCGCTATCCGACAGGGGCGACACTGGTGGTGGATTTCAATATCAACAGCTGGACCGAAGCCGGGTTCGGCGGCGGGGCAACGGTTGATTTCATCGTGCCGCGCGAGATCGCGGCCTAGCGGCCAACGGAAATGGCGGCGCGTTTGGTTTGCAAACGCGCCGTCTGGCTACAAGGGTTAATGCCCCAAAATCTGTGACAAAAACAGCTTTGTGCGATCCGATTGCGGGTTGTTGAAAAACTCGCGCGGTTCGTTCTGCTCGACAATCTGGCCTTGATCCATAAAGATCACCCGGTTGGCCACGGCTTGGGCAAAGCCCATCTCGTGGGTGACACAGATCATCGTCATGCCGTCTTCGGCCAGTGAAATCATCGTATCCAGCACTTCTTTGATCATCTCAGGATCCAGCGCCGAGGTGGGTTCGTCAAACAGCATGATGCGCGGCTTCATGCACAGCGACCGTGCAATCGCCACCCGCTGTTGTTGGCCGCCCGAAAGTTGCCCCGGATATTTATGCGCCTGTTCCGGGATTTTTACCTTTTGCAGGAAATACATCGCGGTTTCTTCGGCCTCTTTCTTGGGCACCTTGCGCACCCAGATCGGGGCCAGCGTCAGGTTTTCCAAAATCGTCAAATGCGGGAACAGGTTGAAGTGCTGAAACACCATGCCAACTTCGGAGCGCACTTTGTCGATGTTTTTCAAATCCGACGTCAATTCGGTGCCGTCAACGATGATCTGACCCTGCTGGTGTTCCTCCAGCCGGTTGATACAGCGGATCAGCGTTGATTTGCCCGACCCGGATGGGCCGCACACCACAATCCGTTCGCCTTTGTTCACCGTGATGTTGATGTCGCGCAACACATGGAAGGTGCCATACCATTTGTTCATGTCGGTGATCTGGATGGCCACCTCGTCCGAGACGGTCATTTTGCTGCGGTTAACTGCTGTTGCTGCTTCGGCCATTGGCGCGCGCTCCTATCGGTGGTCGGTTTTCAGCTTGTTCTCAAGATACATAGAGTATCGCGACATGCTGAAGCAGAAGATGAAGAACAAGAAGCCAACGAAAATGAACAGCTCCCAATAGATGCCGTTCCATTCGGTGTTGGCGCGGATAGAGCTGACCAGTTGCAGCGGATCTTGTAGCGAGATGAACGACACAAGCGTGGTGTCCTTGAACAGGCCGATAAAGTTGCCAACGATGCCGGGGATCGACACTTTCAGCGCCTGCGGCATGATGATCAGCCGCTGCGCCTGCCAGTAATCAAGACCCAACGCATCGGCGGCCTCATACTGGCCACGCGGCAAAGCGGCCAGACCGCCCCGGATCACTTCGGCCATATAGGCCGCCGAAAACAGCGTCACCATGATGATCACGCGCATGATGATGTCAAATTCGGTGCCCGGTGGCAGGAAATAGTTCAACAACAGCGACGCCGTGAACAACAAGGTGATCAGTGGCACCCCGCGCAGGCCTTCGATAAAGGCCACGCAAAAGCTTTTGACGACCAGCATGTCCGATTGACGACCCAAGGCCAGCAAGATGCCGAGTGGCAGCGAAAAAGCGATGCCCGAGATGCCGATTACCGCTGACAGCAAAAATCCACCAAAATCGGCCGACCGCAAGGCGCGCAGTTCAATCGGCACGACGCTTTGCACCGCATCCGACAACGGCCCGCACAGATAAAGCCACCAGATCACCGGCACGATTATGGCCGCAATAATGCCAGCCAAGCCGTTTATTGCCGAGACAACCCGGTAGGCCAGATACCCCACGGCAAAGCCCACAAGGATCATCACCGGAAACCAGATCGTACCGCCCCACAGCAGCCAGAACGCCAGTGCCGGAAAGCAGACCGAAAACCACAGCATCGCGCGCGGCACCCAGCTGAACAAAATCGGCCCCAGCGCCACCAGCATCAACACAAGCGTCAGCGTCGGGCGCCAATACAAATCACGGGGATAAAAGCCGAACAGGATCTGCTGCCAGCGTTCATTGATCACCGCAAAACACGCGCCCGATTTGCCTTCGCCATAGGTTGCTGCAATGATGGCGCGGCATTCGGTCAGCGAGGACGCGTTCCAAACCGAGCGGCTAAGCCAAGGGCCAATCGTGGCAACCAGCACATAAACCGCGTAGATGGCCGCCAACGTAAGGAAGATGTTGGTGCCGCTGGAAAATAGATTGTCGCGTATCCAATGCACGATGCCCACCTGCGACGATGGTGGGTTTTTTGGCGGGATCATGGTTGTGCGAACGTAAAGGGGACTGGTCATCTTAACGCTCCTTCAACGCGATGCTGCGGTTGTAGACGTTCATCACCGCCGAAATGATCAGGCTGATCGTCAGGTAGATGCCCATCAAAATCAGCATGCATTCCAACTCACGCCCGGTTTGGTTCATAGTGATGCCGCCCAAGGTTGACCGCAAATCCATATAACCCACCGCAATGGCCAATGAAGTGTTCTTGGTGATCGACAGATACTGCGAAATCAGCGGCGGGATGATCACCCGCAATGCCTGTGGCAATACCACCAGCCGCGTGGCCAAACCCGGTTGCAGCCCCAGCGCCAGCGCCGCCTCGGTTTGGCCGCGGGAAATTGCCAGGATGCCGCCGCGCACGCTTTCGGCAATATAGGTGGCGGAATAGATCGACAGCGCCAGCCACATCGCAATCATCGAATTGCGGGCCTGCAGACCACCGATAAAGTTGAAGCCTTTCAACACCGGGTTTTCCAGATGGAACCCCAGCCCAAGCAGCAGCGCCACGATAGGCACAACCAGAATCGCGGCGGATTTCCACCATGTCACCGGCCGCACACCCGTGGCGTTTTGCACCGTGGTGGCGTCGCGCTGCAGCCACTTATAACTCCAGATGCTGCCCCAGATCACCACAAGGATGGCCAGAAAGTTCAGATTGAACATGAACAGGCCCATATCAACGCTGCCCAGACCGCGGGTAAACGCCGGCGCCGGCATGTAGACGCCGCGGTTCGTCACTGCAATTGCGTCAAGAAACATCGAATGTTCGGGAGTAGCCCCTTTGAAGGCTTTGGGTTCGGGCATCGAGTTTGACATGATCGCGTTGACCAACACGATCCACACCACCACCGGCACATTGCGGAACGTTTCGACATAGACCGCCATCAGCCGCGACACGATCCAGTTCTTAGACAGCCGCAGCACGCCCGCGGCAATGCCCAGAACCGTCGCCAGAACGCAGGCCAGAAACGCCAGCAATAATGTGTTCAGCAAACCGACCAGCAACGCCGTGCCATGCGTCGAGTCGCTGGAGTAGGGGATCAACATTTGATTGATGTCGTAACCCGATCTGACCCAAAGAAAGCCAAAATCAAAGTCTTTGCCCTTGATCGACAGGTTATGAATGGTGTTCGTCACCAGCCACGCAAAGAACAGTATCGACAGAAAGAGAAAGACCACTTGAATAGTCAGTGATCGGTAGCGCGTATCATAAATCAGTATGCCCAGCCGGAAACCGGCCCGTGGCGCGTCACTTGCTAGTGCCATTAAAGATAACCCCCTGCGTTCTTTGGACTCTTTTGGTCATCCAGCCCTGATGGGCGCTGCAACCGGTCCGTCTTGAACAGTGTCAGATTTGAAAAGGGCGCACCGTTAGGCGCGCCCGATTTCG
The DNA here is from genome assembly GCA_031422555.1 of Cypionkella sp. Taxonomy (GTDB): domain Bacteria; phylum Pseudomonadota; class Alphaproteobacteria; order Rhodobacterales; family Rhodobacteraceae; genus JANNAT01. Next base: position 9,546 of record JANPLZ010000122.1, read on the forward strand.
TTTCAGATCAACGGAAAGGTGGAGAATACTGCAATCCGCCTTGGGTCCACAGCGCATTCAAACCACGCGACAGCGCGATCGGGGTGGATGCGCCGATATTGGCCTCAAAGATCTCGCCATAGTTGCCGCCTGCAAGGATCGCGCGCTTGGCCCAATCCTTATCCAGACCCATCATCGCGCCAAGTTCACCTTCGGTGCCCAACAGGCGGTTGATTTCAGGGTTGGTGCCCGCAGCTGCCGCCATTTCTTCGACGTTTGCCGAAGTGATGCCGAACTCTTCTGCTGCAATCAGCGCGTCAAACGTAAAGCGAACAATGTCCGCCCACTGGTTGTCGCCATGCCGCACGACCAATGCCAGAGGCTCTTTCGAGATGATTTCTGGCAGGATCACATGCTCGGACGCGTCTGCAAAGGTGGCGCGTGTGGCCGCAAGACCCGACGCATCCGTTGTGTAGACGTCGCAAGCACCGGCCGAATACTGCTGCTCGGCTTCGGCATTGTCTTTCAGCGGAACGGGCTGATAGGTCATGCCATTGGCTTTGAAGTAGTCAGCGAGGTTCAACTCGGTGGTGGTGCCGGTCTGGATACAGACGGTCGCGCCGTCCAGTTCCTTGGCCGAAGACACGCCCAGCGCTTTCTTTACCATAAAGCCCTGACCGTCATAGTAGTTCACGGCCACGAAATCGAGCTTCAGGTCGGTGTCGCGTGAGAAAGTCCAAGTGCTGGTCCGGGCCAGCAGATCAACTTCGCCAGCCGACAGCGCGGTAAAGCGGGTTTCCGACGACAAGGGCACAACTTTTACCTTCATCGGGTCGCCCAGAACGGCGGCTGCAATGGCGCGGCACATTGCCACGTCAAAGCCTTGATAGACGCCATTGGCGTCGGGTGCAGAAAAGCCTGCAAGCCCGGCATTCGAGCCGCAAAGCAGCTCGCCGCGGGCCTTTACGTCATCCAGCGTCGTGGCCGAAGCCATGCCAGCCATAGCCGTTACGGCCGCAAATGCGCCGAGGAGTACGGATTTTTTCATTCTTACCTCTTCCTGTGTTCCGCCTTTTAAGACGGTGGTTTTGATGCCCCACGTGGGTCGCGGGTGCGATACCAGTGACAGCTTACGCTATCAGTAACTGCACTGTCTGACAAAGCGCTTTGAAAGGTCAAGAGAAACCACAGCGAAGCAAAATGTTAGCGCAACCTCAAGGGGTTACGGGCCATTGTTGAAAGGAATGCCAAGTATACATCGGGATACAAGAAAGATTGTTACCCGCACAATGTATAGAATCGGGCAGCATCAAAGAAGGCTGCCTGTTTTGACGCCTCAAGTAGGGCGGCGTCTTCGTCGATTCCCCATTCTTCCGACTGCCAGGTCTCGTCGATTCGGCTCAGATCCCAGGCCTGCTGTGGCGTTAAATGGTGATGGGCCACGGCAAGCGCCAAGACCAATGACCCCGAAATCGCGATCAGATCATGCGCTGCAGCCAACTGAAACGGTGTCATCGCAAACAGCCGATCCGACAGGCGTTGCAGCGATAGATCAGCTTGGGCAATGTGCATGACGCCAGCAGTTGCGATCAGCGGCGCATCAAAAATACCGGCCGCCCAATCCAGAACCGGGTCCCACCCCAGTTCCTGCCGCGCGATCAAAGCGTCAGGTCCAGTGGCGCGGTAACACAGCAAATCGGTGCCCGCATAGGCGGCCAGTTGGATGGCCACGGCGTCAAACTGCACCGCAACCTTATCAATCGCCGAATTTGCCGCCCGGGTCAGCGGCATCTTGTTGGGATTGACCAAGCCTTGCTGCGCGTCCCATTCCAGCGCAATCGCCTGTGCCATCGCATAGGTTGGCAACACCAAGGCGCGGCGCGCGGGGGTTTTCACTGCGCGCGCGTCCAGCTTTACGGTGAAACCGCCCTCACAAACCTCGGCCACGGCGGTGGCCCAGAACCTCTTGGCTTGCCAAACGCTCATGCGTCGCCGCCAAAAGGATCGGCGGGCACATCATTTTCGCCCCAGTCCAGCGTCTTCCACGTGCGCGCCATGTGATCGGGCAAGGGGGCGGTAAAGGTCATCATCTTTTTGGTGATCGGGTGTTCCACCATCAACATGCGGGCGTGCAAGTGCAGCTTGCGGCTGATGTCGCCACCAATGCTTGCGCCCCAGCCATCGCCCTGATTTTCCGCACCACCAAGACCATATTTGCTGTCGCCCAAAATCGGATGCCCCATCTCGGCCATATGGGCGCGTAACTGATGGGTGCGCCCCGTGACCGGTTCCAGCGCCATCCACGACAGCCGATTGCCCAGAAACCACAGCACGAAATAATCGGTCTGCGCGCGTTTGGCATCGGGAAATTCGGCAATTTTGGCGGGATGGATGCATATCATCTGCTCACCCTCGCCGCGCCCATGCCCGGGGGCCTTCATCAACGCGTATTTGATCGAGCCTTTGCGCGGATGCGGCACGCCTGCGACGGCGGCCCAATAAATCTTGCGGGTCAGGCGGTGCCGCAACGCTTCGGACAAACCGCGCGCCACCCGGTCAGTGCGCGCCAGCATCAGTAACCCAGAAGTATCCTTGTCCAGCCGGTGCACCAGTTTTGGGCGTTCCTTATAACCAAAGGTCAACGCCTCGGTCAGCCCGTCAACATGCCGGTCGCCCTGCCCCGATCCGCCCTGACTGGGCAAGCCTGCGGGTTTGTTCAGGATGATGATATGCTCATCTTTCCACAACACCGCGTTCTGGATCATTTTCTCGTCGGCGGGCGAGATTTTGGTGGACCGCCCACGCAACGGCGCTGCCATTTCCGGCAATGGCGGGATGCGGATGATCTGGCCCGGTGTGACGTGATCCGACGCTTTGCAGCGCCCGGAATCGACGCGGATTTGCCCGGTGCGGCACATCTTTTCCACCGCACCTTGGGTGACATGGGCAAAGCGGCGTTTGAACCAACGATCAAGTCGCTGGTCGCCTTCGTCTTCGGATACAGTGATCAGTTTAACATCGCTCATGCGAAGGCCTCTCGGGCGAGGGCCGCGCCAAGGGCGACGGCGGTAAGGGAAAGAATGACACTGCCTGCGATATAGGCCAAGGCAGCAAAGGTCTGGCCGGATTGCCAAAGTTTCAAAGCATCCAGCGAAAAGGCCGAAAACGTGGTGAAGCCGCCCAGAATACCGCTCATCAGCAAGGGGGACAGGGGGCTGCGACTGGCAAGGGATACAAACAAGATGCCCATGACAAAGCTGCCCACAACATTGACAAATACTGTCGCAAGGGGGGCCGTGAAAGCAGCAACGGTCAGATAGCGCAAAACCGAGCCTATCGCACCGCCAAGCGCCACGTGAAAAACAGTCCAGATCATCGGGTTTCTGTGTGCCCGCGCTTGGGTTTTGTCAACCTTGTAAGGGAAAAGAAGATTTTCCGACGAAAAATCCTAGCTGCGCCGTTTGTCGCGCAATTTGACGAAATACTCGATACGCTTTTTCAATTCCCGTTCAAACCCGCGTTCTGGCGGAGCGTAATAGATCGGGCGTTTCATGTCGTCGGGAAAGTAATTCTGCCCCGAAAACGCGTCTTCGGCGTTGTGATCATAAGCATAGCCCGCGCCATAACCGATGTCTTTCATCAGTTTGGTCGGCGCATTCAGGATATGCTTTGGCGGCGGCAGACTGCCGGTGTCACGCGCCGCCGCCCGTGCAGCCTTGTAGGCGGCATAAACTGCGTTGGATTTGGGGGCCAGCGCCAGATAAACCACCGCCTGCGCCAGCGCCAATTCGCCTTCGGGGCTGCCCAGCCGTTCGTAGGTTTGCCAGCTTTGCAAGCAGACATCCTGCGCCTGCGGGTCGGCCAATCCGATGTCTTCGACCGCCATCCGGGTGATGCGCCGTGCCAGAAAACGCGGGTCTTCGCCACCTTCCAACATGCGGGCAAACCAATACAGTGCTGCATCCGGGTCAGACCCGCGCACCGATTTGTGCAAGGCGGAAATCAGGTTGTAATGTTCTTCGCCGGATTTATCGTATTTTGATGCCCTCCGCATCAACCGTGCCGACAGTTGATCCCGAGTCAGCGGTTTGTCGATTTTCCACGCCGCGACCTGTTCGATCAGGTTCAGCAATGCCCGGCCATCGCCATCAGCCATGTCAATCATTGCCTCGCGCGCCTCACCGTCCATCGGCAAGGCGCGGCCAAGCTCTTTTTCGGCGCGTTGGGCCAGATGTTCCAGATCGGTCAGGGTCAAGCGTTCCAGCACGATCACAGTGGCGCGCGACAGCAGCGCCGCGTTCAACTCAAAGCTGGGATTTTCAGTCGTGGCACCCACCAAAAGGATCGTGCCATCTTCCATATGCGGCAAAAATCCGTCCTGCTGGGCTTTGTTAAAGCGGTGAATTTCATCGACGAACAGCAAGGTTCCCCCAACTTTCCCATCGCGTCCATTTTGGCGCCGGATCTTGGCCTGTTCAAACACTTTGCGCAGTTCTGGCACGCCGCTGAAAATTGCGCTGATTTGCACGAAATTCAGATCGGTTTCCGCCGCCAACAGCCGGGCAATGGTGGTTTTGCCCACACCCGGCGGCCCCCAAAGGATCAATGACGACAAGCTGCGCGCGCCCAGCATGGCCCCCAGCGGACCCTCGGGCGACAGAACCTTTGACTGACCAATGACCTGCGCCAGACTGCGCGGACGCAACCGGTCGGCCAACGGCCGTGGCGCGTTGGGCTGTGGTGCGGCAAGCGTGTCAAAAAGATCGGACATGGCCGGCAAGATACGCGGCTTGGCCGGGCGGGGGAAGGCGGTTTTCACCAGCCGTCTTACCCAAACAAAGGCCCGCCTCTGGATTTCCAAAGGCGGGCCAAAACGAATGCCATAGGCCGGGTTTGCTTAGGCTTCTACGATGTCATCCGCGGCGGTGCGGGCATGGTCTGCGGCACCTTTGGCGGACGTATCACGATCGACAAATTCGATGATCGCCATCGGTGCCATATCGCCATAACGGAAACCAGCCTTCAGAACGCGGACATAACCGCCTTGGCGTTCTTTATAGCGGGGCCCAAGAATCTCAAACAACCGCGCGGTGTGGATGTCTTGCTTTAGCTGCGAATGCGCCTGACGGCGGGCATGCAGATCGCCGCGCTTGGCCAGCGTGATCAGCTTCTCGATGATCGGGCGCAGTTCTTTCGCCTTGGGCAGCGTGGTTTTGATCTGTTCGTGTTCAATCAGTGATCCGGCCATGTTGGCGAACATCGCTTTGCGGTGTTCATGGGTGCGGTTCAGTTTCCGGTAACCGTTAGAGTGACGCATGATAGTCTCCTAAGTCTTGATTTTGCTTTGTCCGGCGCACCCTCGAATGGGCGGCTCACCTTGAGGTTTCTTCAACCCATGTTTTCCCCGCACGGGCGGGCATTGTCGTATGGCCCCGGCCTGCGCCGGGGCTTTGATCTTTGGCCTCAAAACTGATCTTCGAACCGCTTGGCCAGATCTTCGATGTTCTCTGGCGGCCAGTCTTCGACTTCCATGCCCAGATGCAGGCCCATGCCCGACAGCACTTCCTTGATTTCGTTCAAGGACTTGCGGCCAAAGTTTGGCGTGCGCAGCATTTCGGCTTCGGTTTTCTGGATCAGATCGCCGATATAGACGATATTGTCGTTCTTCAGGCAGTTTGCCGAACGGACCGACAATTCCAACTCGTCTACTTTCTTCAGCAGCAACGGATTGAATTCCAGACCGGCATCCTCAATCCCTTTGCCAGCCGCTTCGGGCTCATCAAAGTTCACGAACACGGCCAGTTGGTCTTGCAAAATACGCGCGGCATAGGCCACGGCGTCATCTGGTGTCAGACTGCCATCGGTTTCGATTTTCATCGTCAGACGGTCGTAATCCAACACTTGGCCCTCACGGGTGGCGGTGACTTCGTAGGATACTTTCTTGACCGGCGAATAGATGGCATCGATCGGGATCAACCCGATTGGCGCATCTTCTGGACGGTTTTTATCAGCCGCAACATAACCTTTGCCGGTGTTCACGGTCAGTTCCATGAATACATCGGCACCGTCATCAAGGTGGCAGATGACGTGATCCTTGTTCAGAACCTCGATGCCATTGGACTCGGAAATATCACCCGCGGTGACAACACCCGGACCTTTGGCAGAAATCGACAGGCGCTTTGGCCCTTCAACTTCCATCTTAAGGCTGACGCCTTTAAGGTTCAAAACGATGTCAGTTACATCTTCACGCACGCCGGCAACGGACGAGAATTCGTGCAGAACGTTGTCGATCTGCACCGAAGTGATCGCCCCGCCTTGCAGCGAAGACATCAACACGCGGCGCAGCGCGTTGCCCAGCGTCAGGCCAAAGCCGCGCTCCAGCGGTTCGGCGATGACGGTTGCGGTGCGCTGTGCATCCGCGCCGGGTTTGACCACCAACTGGGTTGGTTTGATCAGTTCTAGCCAATTTTTGTGGATCATGAGACCGCCTCCATACTTGTCCTCTGCCCATGTCCATAAGCAGACGACGCCCGAGGTTCAGAACGCAGAAATCAGGCCGCGCGACATCGCACGGCCCGACCTTAGGCAATAGTGTCAGACGCGACGGCGCTTTGGTGGGCGGCAACCGTTGTGCGCCAGTGGCGTGACATCCCGGATCGAGGTGATGTTCAGGCCAGCCGCCGCCAGCGCGCGCAGCGCAGATTCGCGGCCCGAACCCGGACCCTGCACTTCAACCTCTACGGTTTTCATGCCATGTTCCTGGGCCTTTTTGGCCGCATCTTCGGCAGCCATCTGGGCTGCATAAGGTGTTGACTTGCGCGAGCCTTTGAAACCCATGGTGCCCGAGGACGACCATGAAATGGCGTTGCCCTGCACATCGGAAATCAAAATCTTGGTGTTGTTGAACGAAGAGTTCACATGCACAACGCCAGCGGCGATGTTCTTGCGCTCTTTTTTCTTCGTCCGCGAGGATTTGGTATCACGTGCCATATCTGTGCGCTCCCCTTACTTCTTCTTGCCAGCGATGGCTTTTGCGGGGCCCTTGCGGGTGCGAGCGTTGGTATGGGTGCGCTGACCACGAACCGGCAGGTTCTTGCGGTGACGCAGGCCACGATAGCAACCCAGATCCATCAAACGCTTGATGTTCATCGAGGTTTCACGGCGCAGATCGCCTTCAACCTTGACGTTCGCGTCGATGTATTCGCGGATCGCCAGAACTTCGGCATCCGACAATTGGTTAACCCGGCGGGCCACATCAATCTTGATGGCCTCGCAGATGGTTTTGGCAATCGCAGGACCGATACCGGTGATATAGGTGAGCGCGATCGGAACCCGTTTCGCGGTCGGGATGTTGACGCCAGCAATACGTGCCAAACGTGTCTTCCTTTTTGGTTGCGGTTCCGTAGTGCCAGAACCTTTTTTCACAACACCGCCCGATCTGCGATCAAGCGATTCGAATTTCTCTGCAAAGAGACGTCTTTCCAGCTATTCCACTGTAAGACGCCGTGCTTTATGGGCTTTTCAAAGGGCCGTCAAGGCCGGGCCAAAAGTATTATTGACCTTTGTCAATAAGGTTTGCGATTGCCTGCGCAACCCCGTCAACCGCCGCCAATCCATCGACCGACGCCAGCCGCCCTTTGGCGTAATAATACCCCAGCAAGGGCGAGGTTTTCTTGTAATATTCCATCAGCCGGGTCTTAAGCGCCTCGGCGTTATCATCGGCGCGGCGTTTCAGATCATGGCTGCCGCAGACATCGCAGGTGCCCTGCCGTTTGGTTGGCCGGGTGATATCGTGATACACTTCGCCACAATGGCCGCAGGTATAGCGCCCGGTGATCCGCTGCACCAAGGCCGCGTCGTCAACCTGCATCTCGATGACGACATCAAGGTTTTGCCCGGTTTGCGCCAAAAGCACACCCAACGCATCGGCTTGGGCCAACGTGCGGGGAAATCCGTCAAAAATAAAGCCGCCACCCGCCGGACCTGCCAGCTTTTCCTGAATAAGCCCGATCACGATTTCATCGGTGACCAATTCGCCGCGCGCCATCACGTCAGCCACACGGCGGCCCATTTCGGTGCCGCTGGTCTTGGCCTCGCGCAGCATGTCGCCGGTCGACAGTTGCACCATCGCGCGCTCATCCACCAAGCGCTTTGCTTGGGTGCCTTTGCCAGCGCCCGGTGGGCCAAGAAGGATGATATTTACCATGGTGTGACGTTAGCGACGGGCGGGTGGTTTGGCCACGGTGCTGCGCTTTTTCCCGCGCAACTGCGACTTTTCGATCAAGCCTTCATACTGATGCGCCAGCATATGCGATTGCACCTGATTGATGGTATCCATCGTCACCGACACCACGATCAACACCGAAGTGCCGCCAAAATAGAACGGGATGGCGAACTGATCGCGCAAAATCTCGGGCAGCAAACACACCGCCGCCAGATAGGCTGACCCCAACACCAAGATCCGCGTCACGACGTAATCCAGATAATCCTGGGTCTTTTTGCCGGGACGAATGCCCGGGATGAACCCATTCTGGTTTTTCAGATTCTCGGCAACCTCGTCGGTCTTGAACGCCACATTCGACGTGTAGAAATACGCAAAGAACACGATCATCGACACAAAGAACAACAGATACAGCGGCTGGCCGGGGCCGAAATAGGCCAGAATGGTCGACATGATCGGCCCGGTCTGTGCGCCCGAAAACGCCGAAACGGTCACCGGCAACAACAGCAAAGACGAGGCAAAGATCGCCGGGATAACGCCCGCCGGGTTCACTTTGATCGGCAAATGCGACGAACCGCCATCATAGACTTTCATGCCGACCTGACGGCGGGGA
>JANPLZ010000123.1:0-2890 GCA_031422555.1 Cypionkella sp.
ACGCGGGCTGCAAGCCATGCGTCGAGATCGGCAACGCGGTAGCGCACCTTGCGCCCAAGTTTGAAATACTTCGGGCCGCGATTTTCAAGCCGCCACCATTCAAGGCACGACTTTGAGTGATCGAGATATTCCGCAGCCTGATGGGTGTCGAGAAACTGATTAGCAGACATCATCCCTCCTGAGGGTTTGATGTCTCGCTGCGCGTCCTAAGGGCACCGACTCTTAGAGCCTGTCGTGTTGTTCCCTCGGGTATTCCCCCTTTCGGGGTCTCCGCAGACTATCGGGCCAGCTACGTTTACCACTGGCCAAGACGGTTGAACGTACCAGTAACGTAGAGAGCGCGCCCGAAGATTGCAATACAACCGAGTTATAGTTTCGGCAACAATGGGTTGCTAAATAAGGTGCAATCCCGTCAGTGCTTCGACCACGTCGGTCATTGGCGTGTGGAGGCGCTTATAGTCAACCGCAACGTAATGCCTGCCCGTCACAGATGTGGGCGTGTGGTTCAATAACCGCCCAACCGTTTCTTCGAGCAGGCCCGCCCTGTTCTCGGCCACGGTCGCAAAGGTGCGGCGATGCGTGTGGGGCGACCACGGAATGTCTGCGGGCGAGGCAAGGTGTTCTGCTTGCCGCTTTCCATGGAACACGAAGTCAGAGCGGTATGCCTTCATCGGCGCAAGGATGTCGTGATGCGCACCCACAAGCGGCAGATCGAACGCGCGCCCGTTCTTCGTCATGGGCAGATGCAGGTGGTCATCGAACACCTGATCCCAGCGCAGCGTCATTGCCTCGCTCTTGCGCAGGCCCGTGAACAGCAGGAAGCGGTAGAACGCCTGATGCACGGGATTTTCGAGTGCGTTGACGGCTTTCTTCCAGCCCGCAAAATCTTCGATCACCGTCTTTGGCGGTTCTTCATCGTGCCATTCAATCGAGATTGTCGGGCACTCGGGCAAGTCATAGGTGCGTCGGACATGGTTCCAGATCGAGCGGAAAGACTTCATCGTATGGTTCGCCGCCCGTTCGCCGCCCAACATACGGGTGCGCCCTTTCACGTCCTTGCCCTCGCGCGGCACGGTCAGGCGCGCATGGGCACGGGCGCACATCGCGCGGTCGATCTGATCGAGGGGCGCGTCGAGCCAGTCTTTCAGATTCACGAGCATCTGTCCTTCGACGATCTCGCGGTTCACATCAGACCGCAGTTTCGGGCGCGCGATATAGGCCGCGAGTGCCTCTTTCAGCGTTGGCGTGCGGGCGGCACGAAGGCGCTTAGCGACTGTGCCTGATGCGTGGTCGGCTGCAAGTAATGTCGCCTCAGTGCGGGCCTGTGCTGCGTTTATCTCGCCCCAGATGCCGATCTTGTCGCGAACGGTTTTCCCGTTCACGTCGCGCTGAAAGAAGAACGTCTTGCGGGTCTTGCCTGCGAACAAGGCGAAACCTTTGATCTCGGAATCCCAAAGTTTCGCGTCGGGCTGGGCATTCTTGCAGGCGGTGTCGGTGATCTTGGGCACGGTGTTATCCTTTTCGTAGGCAAATCGTAGGCAGCATGTTGAAACGCAGTGGTAGTCGCTGCTACAGTTGTCAGACGAAAGTGCAATAAAATCAACCGTCTTGCTAGATGGTGGTAGATGATGGGCCTAATCTCTTAAGCCTTCCAAGCTAAAGACGCGGGTTCGATTCCCGCCGCCCGCTCCATCCTCTTTCAGAAAAAGCCGCGCAAAATGGGGTATCCGCCCAGCAAAAACGCGGCCGTGGTGAACAGATAGGCCGCCAGCGCCAGCGTGCCGCGCGCCCGCGTCATCGGACGCTGCACCGTGATCAGGCCTTCGGACTGGATCGCGCTTTGCCATCCCAGCAGCACGAAAATAAGCAAAAACCACGACTGTGTCAGCACCGCCATCGCCGTCGCCGCCGCCGACATCGCGATGGTCACAGACCGCGTCGCCCATGGCATGTAAGTATAGGTCAGAATGCGGGTGATCTTGCCGCCATCCAGCGGCCAGAACGGCAACAGATTGAAAAAGTTCAAACTTCCCATCGTCAGGCCAAGAATATACAGAAAATTCGCCACCTGCCATGACTGCTCGACAATCAGATCAGACAGCGCAAAACACAAAACCATCGGGGCCAGACAGATCGCCGGGCCCAGCAGGCTGATAAAGAAATCGCGGTCTTGCCGCGACGGAATCTGGTTGGAAATCGCCACGCCGCCAAACAGCGGGATCAGGCGAAACCGCGCGTCGGCATGGCCGCACACCCGGTAGGCCGCGACATGGCCAAATTCATGGATCACCACCGTAAGCATCAGTGCTATGCCAAACTGCCAGCCATAGAAATACACCGCCGCCGCCACCGCCAGCGCCCCCATCCCCAGCGCGTTGGTGTCATAACCGATGATCCGCAAGCCGCGCCCGGGGCCGACAAAGCCGCCCCGAAGGCTTAGAAATGTGCCAAACAGCAGACCGGACGCCAGCAGAGTTTCAAGCAATCAAACGCACCTTACCAATTGAAATACCTACAGGTTTTCCTGCTGCGGCATGCCCAGCACATGATAGCCGCAATCGACATGCACCACTTCGCCACTGGTGCAATTGCCATAGTCGGAACACAGCCAAACGGCGGTGCCGCCGATCGCCTCTAGTGTGGCATTGGCCCGCATCGGCGCGTTGGCTTCGGTATGACGGAAGGTGGCGCGTGCGCCGCCAATCGCCGCGCCCGCCAGCGTTTTCATCGGGCCCGGGCTGATGGCGTTCACCCTGATTTGCTGCGGCCCCAGATCATTGGCCAAATAGCGCGTTGCCGATTCCAGCGCCGCCTTGGCCACGCCCATCACGTTGTAATTCGGCGTTACCCGGTTTGATCCGCCATAAGACAGCGTGATCAGCGACCCGCC
>JANPLZ010000124.1:0-10612 GCA_031422555.1 Cypionkella sp.
TTTGATGCCCGAAAGCGCTGTCTGATAGGCCCGCAGCACCCCCGCCTGAAAAAACGGCAGCTTCAGGCACAGCGCGCGCACCTCGTCCGTCCAGCCCTTTGGCGCACCCGCCTCATCTTCGATGCCGTCGACAGAAATCACCGCCCGGCCCAGAAAATCGACCAGCGTTAGGGTCAGGTCTTCCAACGGCATCACCCGAAACCGGACCGATACGGTCTGTTCGACCTGTCCTTGATCGGTGGGGACCAGAATGGTGGCAGTTGTGGTGAAGGTGGGGTTCTCAACGATCTTAAAGGCCATGATGGGCTCCGCGCGTTATGGGTTGGGATCAGGTGCAGACAAGCGTCCATTGGTCGTTGCCAAGGGTCGGTTGCGGGGCCATCGACAAGGGCCATTCAACGATGTTCTGGCTTTGCTCGATGCCGGCCACCCGCATCATCTGGGCGGCTGCGACGTTCAGCGCCACGCGCGATCCGGCAACGGTGCCATGCTGCAATGCGATTGCGACGTTGCTTTGGCTGTTTGCCAATGAGAATGGGTTCAGCGTGGCCAGTGGCACGGCTTCAACGCGCGCCTCCATCGTCTCGGCGCGGTCGGTGATGATGATGCTATCGCTGTTGATCAGGAACCGGCGTTCCACCTGATTGCCCATATCCATCATGAACGACTTGGTCACCAGCGCCACGCCCCCTACAGTAAAGGTGGGTGTGTTCGTTTTTGACGCGATCAGCGGGGTGCCAAAGCCGGTCAGGGTGACGGCGACATTGGCCACATCGGTTGCAAGTTGGAACAGGCCCGAGAATTCAAAATCGATGTAGGGAACGCCCTGCGCATTCACCATGAACTTGGCATTGCCGCGCGATCCGCGAAGCACATACCGGGTGCCATCAATACCCAGATGGATTGTGGCCGATTCCTGCGCCTGACTGATCGGGTTATAGGTGACAGAAACGCCCGCCGCGACCACTTGCGCCACACCGCAGGCCCGCAACAGCGGACCCCAACCTGGGGCCACACCCAAGCTGCCTGCCGCCTGCATCTCGACCTTGAATGACAGCTTTTGGTACAGCTCTGCCGGGATCGACTTTTGACCGCCAAAGTAAGGCAGGTCCAGATTGCGGTTAACATCCTGCCCTTCCATCGGCGACAGTTTGACATCAATCGCCAAAATGGCGTTGGCCCCGCCTGTGGGGGCGGCATCGGTGCCATAAACCGTTTCGATTTTGGCCAGCAGAACCTTCTGTTTCCAAAACATCTCAGGCCTCCTTCACATCAGCATCGGCACCTTCAGGCGCATCCAGGACCAAGACGCCATCGATCAGCGCGTAACTGCCGCCGCCATTTGGCAGGGGCTGGGCTGCAACCGGCGTGGTCACGGCAACACTTGGGTCCGTGATCCCTGTCGGATCAGCAGCCGCTGCAGCATCGGTTGGATTTTTTTTGGCAGACATCACGTGATCCTCAACTGATCGGGAACGGAAAATTCCAAGGCATAGACCACGACACCGGGCTTCAACTCGGCCAGATAGCCGCGCGCCAGGCGCACATCGCCGCCGGTCGTTGATCCGGACGGCACCCAGCCACACAAGGTGGCAATCACCGCGTTCTGAGTGGCGCTGACCTCATCGATGGCCTTGGCTCCTTTGCGGTCGCCGTGGGCGGCAAAGGTCAAAAACACGGCAAAGCTGAACTCAATGCCTTGCACAAACGCCCCTGCAAAATCCTGAACAGCCCCACCGCGCACGCCTAACGGCACCACATGCGCGCGGGGCTTGGCCCAAACCTGCGCAGGGGCTGCCATCAACGCGGCCAATTCTGCCGCCCCCTCCACCGATCCCAAGTCGGGCAAAGTGGATTTAAGACGGGTGATGATGGTGGCGGCTTCGATCATCAGATGAAGCCTTTCATGTCGTCGGCAGTGAAAGGCCGTTCGCGGTCGACAACCTGCACCCCCGATGCGCCCGAAGACGCAGGCTCGACGCCTGCTGCATCCGGCATCCGGATCATGCCACTGGCGATGTCGCGCAGGGTTTTGATCGCCGCATCATAGTCGGCCTTGATCTTGTCCTCGGGCGAGGTGACGTGCAGCTTCCACAGCGTAACAGCGGCGGCGATATCGGCGATCAGCGCGGGCGTTCCGGCCAGCGGCAACACATAGCGCCCCGCCAGATAGCCGTTGATCACCGCGTCCGCGTCCGCCATCGCCCGTGTCATCACGACAGTGTCAATCACCCCCAAAGGCACCTCGCCGCGATCGGTCAGGGCAATCAACATGCCCTCACCCACGCGGTCGATCATCAAAGGGGTTGAGGTATAGGCCATCGGTTTAACGGGCTTTCAAAGATGGGTTAAACGGCGCGGTTAAAGCGGGTCTTGCACGACGCTGATCATCAGGGCCGGATCGTCCGCCAGCGCTCGGGCTTCGGCCACCGTCAGCTCGGACGCTGGGATCAACACACGCTCCGGTCCAAATTTCCGCCCAATGCGCCAACGGCCCTGCGCGGGGCCTTTGACGGCAAGGGTGACGCCATCAGGGCCTTTCAGATCAGATATCGCCGCAGCGATTTCGGCGGCAGGCACTTCAATACCGGCTGCCAATATCGCGGCTACGGCTGCGTTCTCCTGATCTTTGGCGTCTTGATCAGCGGCAGCTTGGATTGCCAACAGATCAGCCGCCGCCGCGTCTTCTGCGATCTTTGACTGATCGACTGATGGTTTTTCAGCATGCTTTGTCATGATTTGTCCCTCGTTCAGTTTGTCGAAGGGGGCGGCACACAGTGGCCGTACCGCCCCCTCTGGAAAAACTGACCTCAGATCAGGCAAGCCACGGCACAACGATCAGTTCTGCGGTGCCTTTCCATTCGTTGGTCACACCGCCGGTGCCATATTCGGAATTCAGCAATTGACGGGCTTCGCTTTCCAAGTTTGGTGGCACAACCAGCAGGTTCGGCACCAAACCAAGCGGCGCGCCGCCGTCTGCTTTCATGCTGGCAATGGCCCCACGGGCAATTTTGTAGTTCGCCGGGGTCAGGGCCTGCTTCGATCCCCAAGCCATTTGCGGCAGCCCGTAACCCACGTTGCAACGCATATCGACGCCGTAGATGTATTCATTGCGGTCAAACACATTGTCGTCGCGGGCATCATCCTTGGCGGTAAACACCGGCGCTTTGCGCTCTTGATAGATGATCGGCTTGATTGGCCGGTTGGCGCACATCAGGAACCACGGGGTGCCAGCGCCGCCATCTGTGTTGGCGTAGACACCCATGGTGCCGTCGGCCAACATCACCGGGTGGTCAGTGTCAAAGAAGAACTGGTTGTCCCAGCAGTTGGTTGTAAACCCGGCCTTCAAAAGACCCCAGACAAGTTCTTCGGGCAGGCGCGCAGCACCATCCCCCATCATCGTAAAGCCATCAGAATACATCGCAAGGTTATCGTCTTCGATGTTGTTGCGGTTGACGGCGATGGTCTTCTCGAAGTGCTTGTTCTGGATCGTGTAAGAGGCTTCGGAAAGGTTGTCGATCAAACGTGGGCCCAGCCATTCACGCATCCCGGTCAGGCTTTTCAACCAACCATATGTGTTCATCGCAGTGGTAGATCGCACGGTTTGCGAAACGCGGTCCTTCATCTTGGGGACGGCGTCAAAGGCATCCTTGAACTGCGTGTTAAAACCTACGCGTAGCGCTTGGATATTAGGGGCGGTGATCAGCATGTCAGGGGTTCCTTACGACAGAATTGCGCGGGCAAGGGCTTCATCAAAGCGGACCCAGACGCCCAGGGCGTCGACGTCATAGATGATCCCTGCGGGTGAGCGGGTGTTGGTGCCGTTGGTCTTGGCCACCGTCTGATCGTCGACGATGTAGCAAGCAGCGCCAATGTCGGCGGTGACAATCAGATCACCGGCGGCAGAGTTCGCAAAGCGGAACACGCCTTCACGGAACGGCTGCTGTGTCACGCCAGCGGCCACACTTGTGCCCGGCGCTTCAGCACGACCAACGCCAAACGAACCAACAGCGGTGGCCCCTTTGATCAACTGGCCAGCCGCGTTGCGCATCAGCAGCGATCCGCTGAAAATTGACTGTGCGGCACCAAGCAGACCTGTGCGCATATCTGCGGGAACCAGCTGCTGGGTGGATCGGTTTTCTGTCAAGGCAACCATTAGAGTGCATCCTTCTTGGCTGTGTCCGCTTTCAGGGCGGCCAGAAATTTCTCAGGGGAAATGCCCAGCTGTTCCGCGACAGCGGTCTGCTCGGCATTCAGCGAGGTAATCTCGCCGCCTGCGATCGGCGGCTGGGCGGTGATGCCCGACGCCCCAAGGATGGGCATTCCGCCGATTTCCTTCTCAACCCGCGCCGGGTCTTCCTGGTGCATGGCGATGTAGTGATCGCGCAGCGGCTTGACGCTGACCCGGCCCGCCTTAATGGCGGCATCCACAAAGTTTGTGGCTGCAGCCAAGGAGGTGGCTGCCGTGATCGCATTCAGCGATGTGGTAAGCTGGCTGACCTCGGTCTGCAGCGCCGTGATGACGGCATTGCCGCCCTTAGCTGCGCGCGCGGCTGCAAGGATTGCGGCAGGATCGCTGCCCTCGATGCCCAAAGCCACGCCGATCTCGGCCAAGGCCGTCTGCATTGCAGGCGCATCATCGGCTTTTTTCATGCGACCGATGGCGGCGATGATCGCCTCTTCGGTTGCGTCGTCACCAAGGCCCAAAGCCTTGGCAATGGCTGCCATGTTCATGGTGGTCTCCGTGTTGAGGGAAGTCAGGCCCATCAGGTTGGGCTTGTTGGTCAGCGATGCGCGCAGCACCCGCGTGATGGTTTTGTCGGCCAAATGGTTGAACACAGGCGAGATGCCGCGATAAGCGCGGTCGACCAACAGTTCGGCCCCGGCCTTGGTCCATTCGACCCGGCCCCACAGCCCATCTGTGCGGGCTTGCAATTCCTTGATCCAACCCCGCGCGGGCGCGCCGGTGCCGTTCTGCATGGCAGTGTCGATCGCGTGGTTCTCATCAATCGGCATGCCGCGTTCGGATTGCATGGATGCTGCGATAACCGCCGCCATATCGGCCACCTTATAAGGGCCGCGATTGTCATAGGTCTGGATGTCGCCCTGCGCCGCTGGCAGCAGATGCACCCATACCGGGGCCTCCGCACTGTCGGGAAGGTCGATGGCCGCCGCAAGGGCGACTAAGGGGATGGCCGATGTCTTCATGAACCCAATATCGCAGGTTCAAACGCCCTAAAATATCCGCAACGGTGTGTGGGGATCAGACCTGCTGGCCGAATGCCGTGGATAGTGCCTCGGCTATCTCGGCCAGAATATTGTCTTCATCTTCTTGGGATATACCAAGGAAAGGCCGCGCAGGAATGTTACCCCACAAATGCGGAAACCGCGCTTTTGTCCCTCCAAACTGCATCATGGCGGCATAGGGTTGCGGCGATCCGACTTCGACAAAGTCTGATCCCGATTCAGGAAAAATTTCCCGGTTGAGGCGATTGTTCGGGCCAAACAGAGGACGGCTATCGCGGCTGCGCGCCAAAGTGACTGGTGATTTGGCTTTCCAAGCAGAGCCGTCCGGGGCCTGTCCTTTAAGAAAGCGCTGCTTGGTCGAACGGACCAGCAGCTCGCCGATGGCTTTCATAACGGGCGTCATATCTTCCAACAGCGCCGCTGCACGCGTCAGAGCGGCGGTAGCAGCCTCAGCCTTGAGTTCAACGACAAACATGGCTATATTCCTTTGAAGGCGTTATGGAAACACTGTCTCATACACAGCACGGGTCCGCCGTTTCGTGCCAGAACGCCTCACACCCCAACCCACATTGTCACCAAGCTAAGCATGCGCCGCTTTGGCAATCTGGAAAACACAGCCGTAATCAGATCATTTCCAATTTTCTTGGTCATAATGATATCGCCACGCTCTTCGATGCGGCTGTCTGGCGCTGACAAAAGTTGCAAAAGTAAGCCATAATCTGCGGGCACCACAGCACGCTGGCCGCGCTTTCTTTCGCTGATTTCGATGCCATGCTTTTTGAACACATGCAAAATGCTGGACCGCGAAACAGCGAAATCATATCCCGCCACGTCTTGCCCTAGAATAGTGGTGATATCTGCGGTGTCCGCCTTGGTCAGCAATCCCAAAGTTTGATACTCTTTGACACGTGGCAGATCTGGTGCGGGCAATGACGGGCCTTGTTCGATGACACGGTTTGCAAATTGTTGCACTGCGGCTTCTGTGGACGGCAGATTGCGATAAGCAGCCGCAAAGTCATCTCGAACTTCGGCGGGCAAGTCAGCCATATACGCCTTGGCGATCTCGTATGGCCAATAGACAGTCTTTGCGGCCATGCTGCGAACCGTTTCCTCCACGCTTGCACCAGGTGCGTAGGCCCAACCTTTGTCGATACCCACCGGCGCACCTGTCTTTGGCACAAGTGATTGCCAGCCTTCCGGCAATTTCAGATCGGGGTTGCCACCCAGACGCTGCGCGCCTGCCAGCGTCCGCGCGCCGGAAGCATAGCAACTGCATCCCCAGCCGTTCGGTGGATAATGCGTTGCCCAAAACGGATGATCAGGCGGCAAGACCAACCCGTCCCACGCCAGATGTTGGTGACGTGGCTCCATCGAATTGCCGTGGAAATAGACCCAGAAAGGAAACCCGGCCTCGGTCAACTGGGCAAATCGGCCTGCTGCATAGCTGGTCGATAAGTTGGTCTGATAGATAACCCGCGTGCGCCACGCCTCGCCGCCTTTGGTGCCTTCACCTGTCCAGCCGTGCCAGCCATTCTTTTCCACCAGGGCGCGAAAGTCTTTGCGAAACGTCTCAAGGCTTGTGCCCTGCGAGATCGCCTTGTCGACCGCCGCTCCGAGATCGGCCAAAAGGTCGGCCTTCATCGCACCCGCCACCATGAATGCGCGATCGTGCTGCGCCTGCCAGACATCATCCCATTTGACGGTGCCCTGCAACTGCGCCAGCCGCAACCGGAATGCCGCCACCTGATATTTGAAGGGTTTGCCAAAGCTGGCGAGCAACCCGGTCACTCTGCATCCTGATTGGCGGCGATCTGCCCACCGGCGTGTGCCGCCACCAACCCAAGGGCAATCACTTGAGAAATCGCACGGGTGTCCAGATCAGGAAACCCGGCAAGCAGCATCTCTCGCAGCTCGTCCAGCGTGGTCGCCGCCTCAAACATCGCCTCGATTTTGGCCAGCATCGCCTCCATCGGGGCTGCGGTCTCAATCGCCATGCGGTCGGTCAAAGCATCCTCGGGCGACCCCCCCTGTTTTTTGCCCGCCACGGGGTCTTCTGCTTGCAGCGCGGCGACGGGCTGTAAATCGCCCTCAACCCGTTTAATTCCGGCTGGAAACCGTTTAATCTCTGAATTCGGCGGCACGGCCCCCATGTCAGGCGCACCCGCCCGCTGGGGGTGCAGCATTTTCGCCCCGGCTTTGGGTTCTGGCAGACCGAAACGCTCGCGCATGTCGGACATATCAACCTCCATCCCCCGGTCGATCAACGGCCCGATCGCGTCAGACAATGCCTTCAGGTCTTCTTGTTCGGGGTCTTCGATGCGCAGGCGCGGATAGGCGGTTTGCGGTCCAAACTCCAACTGCACCCAGACCCGGATCAGATCGCGGTTCAGCACCGCCGCAAGCGTCTTGGCATCGGCTGATTTGATATCGGCACGCACATCGCCGTGCTCTTTGCCAGACCCCAAGCCACCAGTGACCGCATCGGTTGTAGCGGTCTGGCCCAGCACGGCTTTGGATACCTGCATATCCAGAAACTCGACACGCTCTTTGTACATGCTGTGGCCAGCACCCACATTGCCGCTTTCAATGAATTCGATCATCATCGAATCCGGAATGATGGCAGCGCAATCCCCTGCGATATTGGCGACGGCGCGAAACAGCGTGGCCTTGTCTTCGGGCGTGGCCCCCGAGGCAAACTTGCCCACACGCACCGGTTGGCCGTAAGTCTGGCTGAAGATCGCCCAGTCGCGCTGGGTGTACATCTTGAACAGATAAGACCACAGCGCCGCCCGCGCGATACCAGAGCGGATCGGCAGACCTGATTTGGCCTGCATGCGGGCGAAGATGAACTTGCCGGGGGTCAGCGGTTGTTCCTGACCGCCCTCGCCCAACAGCAAGGGTGTGGTGAAATCGCGGCGATCAAAGCGGAACCAGCGCGGATCGCGGCGCTCAAGGCGCGGGCGATACTGCGCTTCGGAATGCTCATAGACGACTTCGGTCAGCGAATAGCCTTTGCCGACCGCGTCAAGGATGTCGAACAACTCGTCTTGCAACTCGTCCCGCTTCAGCCAGTCGCGCACCATCTGGGCGTGGGTCTCGTGTTCGCGCGCGTCCGATCCGGCCTCGACCGTTACCTCGATTTGACTGACGGCACGGCGGCGGGTGCCCAGCACACCCAGATAATGCAGGTCACGCTCTTCCACTGTCTCGGCCAGTTCCAGATACCCGACCGGGTTGCCAGCATCGGCCTCGCGCAGGATTGCCGCCAGTCGCGCAGGGGTCAGACCATCGCCCGGATAGCCAGTCAAAGGGCTGCGCACGCCGCCATAGGTTGCTGCAGCAACCTCTTGGGTCAGGGCCTGACGTCGGATCGGGCGACCGTAGGCGTCCAGCAGCACGGGGGATTTCATCAGATGCCTCCTCTCAGGCCAGCGCCAAGCGGCGGATCGAATGGGTCTCGGACGGTCATGTCATTGTCGTTTTGGGTCATGGCCAGCCGAGCATGCTCACGGCCACCGCGTGGCACAGGCTGATAGCCATATTCCACAAACCGCTGGCGGCTGGCCCAATGCGCAAGGGCCACCGCAATGGCATGGTCGCCGTGGCGTTTCTTGTCAGGGCTGCCTGCGCGCAGGGCAGGTACGCGGGCGATGCCGCGCACCACCTTGATCGCGCGCAGATCGCCCAGGTGTTCAGCATCGGCGATCAGATCCAGCATATCGTCTTCGATTGCAGCCTTCAGCGGCGGCATGTGCAGCCGGTACCATTCTTCGGAAAACTTGACCGCGATAACCATGCCCGACCCTTCCGGGTCTTCGCGCAAGCCGAACTCGCGGCCTAGATCCTCGGCCACGGTCCAGCCCATGCCGGTGGCGTCAAAGGCAGCGCCAATCATGCGGGCGCGGACGTGTTGAAAGATCGTGCGCACGATCAGCTTTTGCTCGACCCCCGGCACATTGCGCAGCTCGAACGCCAGAACCTCGCGTCGTTTAAGGCGCTGTTGAATGGCCATTAAAGACCCGGCTGTCAGATCGGCCACGCGGGCGAAGTCAAAGCCAAAGGCGAACTGCGGTGTCAGATCAAGGGCCGCCAACTGCGCGCGCAACGCCTCCAAAAACGGCGCCATAAAGACGGCCTGTTCCAACCGGTTGCGGAACATGTAATCGGCGGGCAGTTCCAACCGTAGCACCGGCGTTTGCACAACCATGCGCGCCTCGATCAACGGTGCTGGCAACCATGCGCCTGATGACATTGAAGGCACGCAGTAAAGTTCCTCATCGGCATTGTCGCGGTAGCGGTTGATCACGCCCTCGCGCCATGCTGCCTCGGCGGCGGGTGTCCATTCAGTGCCCGTCACCAGCGCGATGCGACGATAAAGGCCTTCTTCCAACGCCTGATCCAGCGTGATCGACATATGGGCAAAGTCCGACCGCCCGGCCAGAATGTCTTGAATTTGGGTGTTGAACTCATTCTCTACGCCCAAATGGGTGGAACAAACCACGACCTGACCGCCCCACATAGTGAAGGCCATCGCGGCTTTCAGCAGCGCCTGCAGATCATCCACAAAGGCGGCCTCGTCGATGATGACGCAACCCTGCTTGCCGCGCAGGCCGCGCGGGGCTGACGACAGCGCCATGATCTCGAAACCGCTGGCAAACTTGATCCGAAACGCATTGATCGCCTTGTCGGCTTTGTCCTGGTCAAACAGCATCTCTTCGACTTCGCCCACGGCCACGTCGAAGGCGCGCGCCCACATCGCGCAGGCGTCGATGAATTCGCGGGTCATCTCGCGGGCGTAAGAGATGTACATCACATCCATGCCGCCCGCGACCTTCTGGCGACCAGCGCGCAACACGGCATAGGCGGCAAGGCCCCATGTCAGACCGATCCGCCGCGACTTCTGAACGAACAGCACCGGGCAGGCGCTGTCGAGCAGCGATACCGTGCGCGCCTGATAGGGCAGCAGAACCTTCGGCAGGCCCACCTCGGCAATAACCGCAGGCATCGCCGCCATCGCCTCTTGGCGCTGCTTTTCCCACTCGTCGGCGGTGAGCATCATGCTCATTATTCAGCGCCGCAAAAGGGGTTGTTGAAGGGGTATCTTTGCGGCCTTTAATTCAGTTGAAGGCGGCATTTCACTGCCTGCGTCATCCGGCCATGCAACCCTGCTTGGCTGGAAAATCGCTCGGTTCACGGCCATAAAGCCGCGCTCGATCTCGGTGCGCCCAATCGCCAGCCAGCGTTTGTCCAGATCCGGCATCGCCGCCAAATCGTCCAGGATGCGCAAGACGCGCTCTTCCACCAACTTATTGGCGTTCACCAGCTCCAGCGCGCGCGCAGGCTGTGGGCGATACCCGGCGACGGG
>JANPLZ010000125.1:0-5367 GCA_031422555.1 Cypionkella sp.
ATTGCACGAACTGATCGAGCCGGTAAGCACATGCCACAGCCCCGACAGCGATGATTTTGACACAAACCACGCCTGCCCTGCCGAAAGCTGTATGGTCTCCCACAAACCGGCGCGGCGCATTTCGGGATCAAACAGCAGCCCGCCCGACAGACCGATCAGCCAGCGGGTTTCAAAGCCACCCTCAGCCAGCGGAATGTCGCGGCGGTTGGGCGTCAGCGTCAGCTCTTTCACCTCGCCCGCGCGCCAGACCGTCAGGGCCACCGGGCTGCCCGCCGACGCCTCGATGATCGGGGGCAATTCCTGAAACGCGGTGACATCCTTGCCGCCCGCGCGCAAAATCACGTCGCCCGCCCGAATGCCCGCATCCATCGCGGCGTTCTTGGGATGAACGGCATCGACGATGGGCAAAAACGGATGCGGGCCTTGCACGTCAATCGTCTCGCCCGCGCGCTGCACCCGGTAGGTCACCGAGGCCGCCGGTGCCTGATCGCGGGCCACGGTCACATAGGTGGCCAGATCGGGGGTCAAAACGCCGTTAACAGCCAGAATCTGGTCCTGAAGTTGCAGGCTTGGCCCTTCAAACGGCACCGATTGCAGCTTGCCCACCACGGGCAAATCCCGGGCGACACCGCTGTAGGTGATCATGCCGATATAGACCGCCAAAGCCAAAAGCAGGTTGAAAAACGGCCCCGCCGCCGCCGTGGCCGCCCGCGCCCACAAGGGTGCCCCTTGCATGGTGTGGCGGCGTTCTTGCGCCGACAAGCTGGCCATCTCCGCCGCCCCCTGCACCGAGGTTGCGTCCTTGTCGCCCAGAAATTTCACATAACCGCCCAAGGGCAGCGCCGCGACTTGCCAGCGGGTGCCGCGTTTATCGACGCGGCTGAACAATACCGGACCAAAGCCCAGACTGAACACTTCGGCATGAATGCCCGACCAGCGCGCAACGATGTAATGGCCGTATTCATGCACGGCGACAATGATCGACAAAGCGATAATAAAAAACGCAACCGTCCAGGCAACCGATCCTGCACCCATTAAAACACTGCTGAAATCCACGCTTACCTGCCTTTTGCCCGTTTTCTTGCCACTTCGGTGGCGCGTATTCTTGTCAGATGGTCCATCGCTTGCACATCCTCAAGGTTTGGTGCGGCAATTCCAAGGCTGGAATCGTGCGAAAGCTGGGTCAAAGTGTCTTCAACCACCCCCGCCATTGCCATAAACCCGATGTCACCCGCGATAAATTGATCAAGCGCTACGTCTTTGGCGGCAATAAACGCGGCCCCCGCCAGACCGCGCACCGCCATCACCTCGCGGCAAAGCCGCAACGCCGGATAGCGCGCAAGGTCAGGCGCACGAAAGGTCAGCGCCCCCAAAGCCGCCAGATCCAGCCGCGCCACCGGCAGGGCGGCCCGCTGCGGCCAGTTCAGCGCATAACCGATGGGGTGGCGCATATCGGGCGCACCCAGATGCGCCATCACCGCGCCATCGCGAAACCCGACCATCGAATGCACCACCGATTCCGGGTGCAGGATCACTTCGATCTGATCGGGATCAACGCCAAAAAACTCACGGGTTTCAATGACTTCCAACGCCTTGTTAAACATCGACGCCGAATCAAGCGTGATCCGCGCGCCCATCGACCAGTTCGGATGCGCCAACGCATCGCGCATGGTGGCCTGCGCCAACCTCTCCAGCGGCCAATCGCGCAACGCCCCCCCCGAGGCGGTCAGGATGATGCGCTCTACCGCCGCGATGTCTTCGCCGGTCAGGGCCTGAAAGATCGCCGAATGTTCAGAATCCACCGGCAAAATAGTGGCCTTATGCGCCGCAGCCGTTGCCATCAGCAAAGGCCCCGCCGTCACCAGACTTTCCTTGTTGGCCAGCGCCAGATGGCCGCCATGGCGCAGCGCGCGCAGGCCCGGCACCAGCCCGGCGGCACCGACAATCGCGCTCATCACCCATTGGGCGGGGCGGTCGGCGGCTTCGGCAATCGCCCCGGCGCCCGCGGCGGCGACAATCCTTGTGCCCGCCAGCGCCGCACGCAAATCGTCGAGACAATCATCATGGGCCGTCACCGCAATATCTGCGCGCAGGTTCCGCGCCATCTCGGCCAGCAGCGCCACGTTGCGCCCGCCGGTCAAGGCAACGGTGTCAAAGCTGTCTGGCCCGCCTGCCCGCATCAGCAGATCATAGGTCGATTGGCCAACCGATCCGGTTGCGCCGAAAATGGAGATGGTCCGCATCTGCTATGGCCCGATCGGCAACGGAATGATCCGCGTCAGCAGCATGATGAACACCATCGCCCCCACCAGCGCGTCAAAGCGGTCCATCAAGCCGCCATGGCCGGGGATCAGATTGGACGAATCCTTGACCCCGGTGCGCCGCTTGATCCAGCTTTCGGCGATGTCGCCCAACTGGCCCGCCAAAGCCAGAAACGGCGAGATCACGATCAGACCCCAGCCGCCATGCCCCGCCAAGGCAAAGCCCGCCCCCACGCAGGCCGCCCCGATCCAGCCCGCAACCGTGCCCGACCATGTCTTTTTGGGGCTGACCGCAGGCCAGAACTTTGGCCCGCCCAAGATGCGCCCGGCGAAATATCCCATGACGTCTGACACGATGACCACGCCCAGCAGCCATAATATCGCCGCGGTGCCGGATTCGTCGCGCAGCACAAACAGCCCATGCCCCGCCACCATGATCGCCAGCGCCAGCACCGCCGATGCCCGCGGATGCAGCCGCGCGGTCAGCAAAAACGCCAGCCCCACTAGCGGAAACAGCCAATAGGCCGGCAGCGACGGCCAGCCTTCGTCCAAAATCAACGACACCGCCGCCATCGCCGCCAAAACCCATGCCATCCGGGGATCGGCAGGGGCGGTGATGCGGGCCAGCTCCCAGATCATGATCGCGGTCAGCGCGGTGATCAGCACCAGAAACGACACCCCGCCCAGCCAGATTTCCACAGCACCCACGCCCAGCATCACCGCCGCCGAAATCAGCCGCGGTTGCAGATCGCCCCATTGCCCGGCCTTGCCGATCATGCGCTGATCACCCCGCCAAAGCGGCGTTCCTTGTTGCCAAAGCGCGCCACAATGCTGGCCAACTCGGCCGGGGTGAAATCGGGCCACAGGGTTGGGGTGAATTCGTATTCGGCATAGGCCGCCTGCCAAGGCAGAAAGTTTGACGTGCGCACTTCGCCACTGGTGCGGATCACCAGATCGGGATCGGGCAAATCGGCGGTATCAAGGTGGTTCGACATCAGGGCGTCGGTGATCGCGGTCGGGTCAAGCCGCCCAGCGGCCACGTCGGCGGCCATGGTGCGGATGCTGCGTAAAATCTCGTCCCGCCCGCCATAGTTGATCGCCACCGTCAGGTTCAGACGGCTAAGGGGGGCGGTGCGCTGCTCAATCCCTGCCATCAGGCGTTGCAATTTGGGGTCAAGGCGGCTGCGGTCGCCGATAAAGCGCATCCGCACGCCCTCAGACGCCAGACGGTCGGCCTCACGCTGAATATAGCGCGCAAAGATTGACATCAGGCCCAGCACTTCTTCGGTCGAGCGTTTCCAGTTTTCGGTGGAAAACGCATAGATCGTCAGCCAGCGTATGCCCAGATCCGGCGCACAGCGCACGATTTCCTTGACCCGCTCGGCCCCCTTGCGATGGCCCACAAGGCGTGGCCAGCCGCGGTTGGTGGCCCAGCGACCATTGCCATCCATGATAATGGCAACATGCTCTGCGGCGCGGTCACCGTTTGCTCTGGATGTATCGCTTGCGGCCACACCTACCTCATACGCATATTGTCATAGTCGACGGGGCCGAATAGTTTTCGACCAAAAATTTTTCGCGCCGCAGGCCTGCGTCAGACCTGCATAATTTCGGCCTGTTTGGTTTCCAACGCCCGCTCGACCCCGGCGATGGATTTGTCGGTCAATTCCTGCACCTCATCCGCCCACATCTTTTGGTCATCTTCCCCCATGCCCGCGGCTTTGGCCTTTTTGATCTGGTCCATGCCATCGCGGCGCACATTGCGGATCGAGACTTTGGCGTTCTCGGCATAGGTCGAGGCCACTTTTGACAACTGGCGGCGGCGTTCTTCGTTCAACTCGGGGATCGGCAGCCGGATCAACGGGCCGTCAGTGACGGGGTTAATCCCGATCCCGGATTCGCGGATGGCCTTTTCCACTTTGGAAATCATCGCCTTGTCCCAAACGTTGATCACAACCATGCGCGGTTCGGGCACGTTGACGGTGCCGACCTGATTGATCGGGGTCATCTGGCCGTAGGATTCCACCATGATCGGATCAAGGATCGACGCCGACGCCCGCCCGGTGCGCAGGCTGGCAAATTCGGTTTTCAACGCGTTCATCGCGCCGTCCATGCGGCGCTGGATGGCATCAAGGTCTATGTCAAGATCGTCAGGCATGGGCGGCTCTTTCCGGATCGGCGTATCACCTTGCGCGGTGTCCGACGTTTATAGCAACAAGCGGGGCAATGGGAATAGGGGGGGGATAGGGGGGAATATTGCGGCAACCCAAGCCCGCCTTTACCCCCGCGGCAAATCGCCATGCACCCGCGTATAGGTGCCGCGGCCACTAAGAATACCGCGAAAGCCGCCCGGCTCGTCCAGGCTGAAGACGATGATCGGCAGATTGTTATCGCGCGCAAGTGCAATGGCGGACGCATCCATCACCCCCAGATGCTGTTGCAGCACCTCGTCATAGGTCACGGTTTCATAGCGTTTGGCATCGGCGAATTTCTTGGGGTCTTTGTCGTAAACCCCGTCAACCTTGGTGCCCTTGAAGATCGCCTGACAGGTCATCTCGTTTGCCCGCAAGGTGGCGGCGGTGTCGGTGGTGAAATAGGGATTGCCGGTGCCCGCCGCAAAGATCACCACGCGCTTTTTCTCCAGATGTCGCACGGCGCGGCGGCGGATGTAGGGCTCGCACACCTGATCCATCGGAATGGCGGAAATCACCCGGGTATGAATACCCAACGCTTCAAGCGAGGATTGCATTGCCAGCGCGTTCATCACCGTGGCCAGCATGCCCATGTAATCGGCGGTTGTGCGTTCCATGCCTTGGGCCGATCCTTGCAGGCCGCGAAAGATATTGCCGCCCCCGATCACCATGCAAATCTCGACGCCCAGTTCATGCACCGATTTCACTTCGGCCGCGATGCGCGCCACTGTTGGCGGGTGCAAGCCGTAGCCCAGATCGCCCATCAGCGCCTCGCCCGAGATTTTCAGCATCACGCGGTCGTAGGAAATTTGCGGCTCGCCACTGGCTTTGGGCATGGGATTTATCCTTGATATCGCGTCAGGGTTTGACTGCGGCGCAAAATGTCGCAAAACGGGGGCAGGTTCAACGGGGAT
>JANPLZ010000126.1:0-4070 GCA_031422555.1 Cypionkella sp.
ATACATTCGCCAACCGCCCAGATCGCGGGATCGCTGGTTTGCATCGCGTCATTCACCGTGATGCCGCGCCCGACATCCAGATGCGCGTCATTGGCAAGGCGCACTTCGGGACGGATGCCGACGGCCATGCAGACCAGATCGGCGGGATACACCGTGCCATCCTCCAGCAGCACCGCCTCGACATGGGTTGTGCCCAAGATCGCCTTGGTGGCACCCTTGCAGTGAATTTTCATTCCCCGCGATTCCAGCGATTTTTGCAGCAAATAGCCCGCGGCGGGGTCCAACTGACGCTCCATCAGATGGCCCATGATATGGATCACCACCACCTCCATGCCGCGCATCTGCATGCCC
The DNA here is from genome assembly GCA_031422555.1 of Cypionkella sp. GTDB lineage: Bacteria > Pseudomonadota > Alphaproteobacteria > Rhodobacterales > Rhodobacteraceae > JANNAT01. Next base: position 352 of record JANPLZ010000126.1, read on the forward strand.
GCGGCGGCCTCAAGACCCAACAACCCGCCGCCGATCACCACCGCCTTTGCCCCCGGCCTGGCGGCGGCGATCATCGCGTTAGTGTCGTCCAGATCACGGTACGTCACCACGCCGGGCAGATCGCGGCCGGGCACCGGCAAGATGAACGGGGCCGATCCGGTGGCGATTATCAGCTGGTCATAGCGGGTTTGCACGCCGCCGCAGGTCACGGTTTTGGCCGTGCGGTCAATTTTGGTGACGGCGGCACCAAGCCGGGTTTTGATGCCGCGCGCGCCATACCAATCTGCGTCATGGGTGATGATATCTGCGTAAGATTTGTCGCCCGACAGCACCGGCGACAGCATGATGCGGTTGTAGTTGCCGCGCGGTTCGGCATTGAACAGCGTGATATCAAAGGCATCCGGCGCCAGATCGGTCAGGTGTTCCAGCACCCGCCCCGACGCCATGCCTGCGCCGATCACGACAAGTTTGCGGGTCATGGATTTTCCTTCCGAAAGTTGCGTGCATTGTCGATAGTGCAAAGGCGTGGGAACCTGCCCGCAACAAGTGCTGATGGCGGGATAAAGAAATGAAATTTGACTGGGACGCGGTCAAGTCTGCGGCGAATCTTCGCAAGCATAAGATCGCATTTGATCTCGTGTTCGCAGTTGATTGGAAGTCGGCACGGATTTTTTCCGACGATCGTCATGACTATGGCGAAGAGCGACAGGTTGCGCGTGCCATGATCGACGGGCAATTGTATGTCATAGTATTTGTTTTGCGTGGCGACACGATGCGGCTTATATCCTTTAGGAAAGCCAATCAAAGGGAGCGTGCGCTCTATGGCAACGAAACCGCAAACTGAGTTCGGTAGACCCGATGATCTGTCCCCTGAATGGACTGAATACGAAACGCAGTGGTCGGTTCTCGTGTCCGATTTCGACAACCCGTTGGAAGCCGCCAAATTTTTGGCCCGCAGAAGAAAGATTTTTGCAACTGCAGCGACCAGTGGCATCACAAAAGAAATGCTTGCACACTTTTCCCCAAACAAGCCCGGTTTTGAAACCCGTGTGAAAGTGGCCTTTGCAGAGTTGCTGAAGGTCGCAAAGTCAGTGTCGCGCCACGCCGCCGAATAACCCATCACGCCACCGCCTGTTTGGGCGTGGCACCATGTTCGTAGTCGGCCAGAAACCCCAGCACTTCGGCGCGGAAGTGATAATAATCGGGGTGATCCAGAAGGGCGCGGCGGCTGCGCGAGCGGGGCAGGTTTACGTCGGTGATCTTACCGATGGTGGCGTTTGGCCCGTTGGTCATCATCACCACCCGGTCGGCCAGCAAAATCGCCTCATCGACATCATGGGTCACGCAAACGGCGGTGACTTTGGTGCGGCTCCACACCTCCATCAGCACGTCCTGCAATTCCCAGCGCGTCAGACTGTCCAGCATACCGAAGGGTTCATCCAGCAACAGCAGTTTGGGCGACAGCGCGAAGGCCCGCGCAATGCCCACCCGCTGGCGCATACCGTTTGACATATCGGCGGCAAGCGCGTCCATCGCATCGCCCAGACCCACCCGTTCAAGATAGTATTCCACCACCTCCTGGCGTTCGGAGCGGGTGGATTTCGGGTAAACCTTGTCCACCCCGATCGCGACGTTTTCCTTTGCGGTCAGCCACGGAAACAGGTTTGGCGACTGGAACACCACCGCGCGTTCGGGATCGGCCCCTTCGATATGGGTGCCGTCCAGCGTGATCGCCCCCGAGGATATGGCGTTCAGCCCCGCCGTCATGGTCAGCACGGTGGATTTGCCACAGCCGGAATGGCCGATCAGGCTGATGAATTCGCCCTTTCTCAGGATCAGGTTGAAATCCTGCACCACCGTTAGCGGGCCTTTGGGCGTGGCATAAACCTTGTTCAGTTGCGAATAGCGCAAATAGCGCGCGTCCATCGGCGACGCGGCTGTGCCGGTTTGGGCGCGGGGCAGGGCATGGCGCGGGGTCAGTGCGGGCAACAAACGGGTTTCTGGCAGTTTGGCGGCAATACCGACATCCAGCAAATAGGCGGTGACATCGGCGCGCAACGCCTTGAACGTATCATTATGGTTCATCACTGACCGGTCCCGTGGGCGCGGCAGGGTGACGGCAAAACTTTGCCCCAAAGTGCCGTCGGGGTTCAGACACAGGATGCGGTCTGCCAGCACCAGTGCTTCGTCGACATCATTGGTGATCAGCACAACGGTGCGCTTGTCGGCGGCCCAAATCGCTTCAATCTCTGTCGCCACATTGGCGCGGGTCAGCGCATCCAGTGCCGATAACGGCTCATCCATCAGCAACACTTGCGGGCGCAGCGCCAGCGCACGGGCAACAGCCACGCGTTGACGCATGCCACCGGAAAGTTCAGCCGGGCGACGATCCGCGGCATGGGTCAGACCGACCATGCCGATGTATTTGGCCACCTCGGCTGCGCGTTCGGCGCGGGTGCCCTTATGCACCGCATCCACCGCCAGCCCGATATTGCCCGCCACTGTCAGCCACGGCATCAACGCATAGGATTGAAACACCAGCCCGCGTTCCGGCCCCGGCCCGGTGATCGGCGCGCCGCCAAACACCGCTTCGCCACGGTCCGGCAGGATCAACCCCGCCATCAGATTGATCAACGTGGTCTTGCCGGACCCGGAAAAGCCAAGGATTGCCAGAAACTCGCCTTCCTTGACGTCCAAGGTCAGGTTGCGCAGCACTTGCTTGTCGCCATAGGCTTTTGACACATTGGTCAGGGAAAGAAGGCTCATCGCGCTCACCGGTTGTTCGAAAAGGTGAACAGCGATTGCAGCGCGAACATCACCCGGTCCAACAAAAAGCCGATGACGCCGATGGTCAGCACCGCGACCATGATGCGGGCCAGCGATTGTTCCGATCCGTTCTGGAACTCGTCCCAGACGAATTTGCCAAGGCCGGGGTTTTGCGCCAGCATCTCTGCTGCAATCAGCACCATCCAGCCAACCCCCAAAGACAGGCGCAGGCCGGTGAAAATCAACGGCAGCGCCGAAGGCAGCACCAGACGGGTGATCTTGGTCCACAGCGACAGCTTCAGCACCCGGCTGACATTGACCAGATCCTTGTCAATAGAGGCCACCCCGAGGGACGTGTTGATCAACGTGGGCCATAGCGAGCACAGCGTGACGGTAAAGGCCGACACGATAAAGCTTTTGGAAAACCCGCCCTCGGCCGCCGTCAGGGCTGACACCACCATGGTGACAATCGGCAACCACGCCAGCGGCGATACCGGTTTGAAAATCTGCACCAAAGGGTTGATGGCCGCACTGGCGGTCGGCGACAGTCCCGCCAAAATGCCCAGCGGCACCGCGATCAGGGTGGCAATCAAAAACCCGGCGAACACGGTTTTGATCGAGGTCCAGATTTGCGCATAAAACGTGGGCTTGCCGGTGTAGGCGGGGGTTTTGACCTGATCTGCCTTGCCATCCGCCACAAGGGCCGCGTTTTTGGCGGCCTGTTTTTCGTAAAACGCATCCGCCTTTACGACTTCGGCGCGCGCACTGGCATCCAGCGTCAGGGCTTGTTCCCACACCTGAACTGGGCCGGGAATAGCACCCAGCGAGGTTTGCACCATCGGGGCCAGATAAGCCCACAGCGCCACAAAGCCCGCGATGGCCAGCAAAGGCACGGCGGCAAGGCGCCAGATTTCACCGGCCTGCCCGCGCGGATTGTCACCGGCAAACAGCCG
>JANPLZ010000127.1:0-27794 GCA_031422555.1 Cypionkella sp.
GTCTGATAGGCCCGCACAACCGGGATCGTGACGTAATACGCAACTAACGAGATAATAATCCCCGGCAAGAGCGCGCCAATGAAATAGGGCAGGTAGATATCGTTCCAAAACTGGATCAAGCCGCCCCATTGCATCCGGTCATCGGTAAAGATCGCCACAACATTGCGCCAAAGATCAGCCCCGGCGCTGCCAAACGCCCGGGCGATACCTTCGGCAGACAGCGGTGCCTGCACGCCCAGCAACCAATGGCCCAACGTCATCGCAAACACCGCAAAAAATGGCGTGGTGATCGGATTGGTGTTGAATGTGCCCAGCAGGGCCGCGAACACATTGCCACGGATCAGGCGGGCCGCGCCCCAGGCCGCGACAAACTGTAAAAACGGCAAAGGCAAAAAGCCGATCAACGACCCCGCAAAAATGCCCCGCGCGATGCGGTGCGGCTCGTCCGGCAGGCGGCTCATTCGATGAATGACATAGCGCGTAGCCCGCATGAACCCACCCCGCGGGTAGACCATCTCGCGCAACCAGGCGAGCCATCCCAGTGGTTTGCGGCGTTTGAAAACCACGGTGGCTTGCGTCCTTTCTGCCCGTCTGGGCGTGCGCGTCAGGGTTTGCGCGTCATGTCCCGGTGCCGGGACACTTGCGCCACATCTGTCTCGGCCTCGAGGGCCGTCATCACCATGTGCAAGTGTTCAACGTCCCGCAAGTCCACATCAATGATAAGTCTGTAAAAATCTGGTTTACGTTCGGTGAAACGCAAGTCTGATATGTTGGCTTTCTGCTCTCCAATCAAGGTGCAGATACGGCCTAAAACGCCCGCGTCATTCGAAATCGCCACATCAAAGCACACGGTGTTGACAGCGGCATGACGCCCCGAGTGCCAATGCAGATCGACCCAGCGGTTGGGTTGTTCTTCAAATTCTTCCAGCGCCGGGCAATCAATCGCATGCACCAGCACGCCTTGTCCACGATAGGTGATGCCAACGATACGCTCGCCGGGCAGCGGTTGACAGCATGGCGCGCGGCGAAAACTTTGATCGGCGGTCAAGCCTGCCACGGCGCGGGTGCTGTCCACCTCGTCTCCGGCGGCTTTGGACAGTTCGGGATACAACGTTTCCACCACTTTGCGCGCGGTCAATTCGGCCGATCCCAGATGCGCCAAAAGATCGTTTTCATCCGCCATGCCCAGCATTTTGGCCGCCGTGCGCAGGGCCTTGTCCGTGGCTTTTTTGCCGACGTGTTCAAACGCCGCACGGGCCAGTTCCTGACCCAAGCGCACAAACCGTCCGCGATCCTCTTCGCGTAAGGATTTGCGAATCGCTGCCTTGGCGCGACCTGTGGTGACAATATCAATCCAACTGGCTTGCGGCTTTTGGCCCTCGGCGGTGATGATCTCGACTGACTGGCCATTTTTCAACCGCGTCCACAGCGGCACGCGAATGCCGTCAATCTTGGCCGACACGCAGGAATTGCCAATCCGGGTATGAATGGAATAGGCGTAGTCCAACGGCGTGGCCCCCCGCGGCAACTGCACCACATCGCCCTTGGGGGTAAAGCAAAACACCTGATCGGAATACATTTCCAGTTTGACGTTTTCCAGAAATTCGCTGTTGTCGCCCTCGTCCAGCCGTTCGGTCATCGACGCGATCCACTTGGCTGGATCAACCGCAAACGGGTTTTTACCACGCACGCCTTCGCGATAAGACCAGTGTGCTGCTACCCCGGCTTCGGCGACTTCGTGCATCTCGCGGGTGCGGATTTGCACTTCAACCCGCTTGCCGTCGCGTCCCGAAACCGTGGTGTGAATGCTGCGATACCCGTTGGATTTTGGCTGACTAAGATAGTCCTTGAACCGCCCCGGCACCGCGCGCCAGCGTTGATGGATCACCCCCAGAATGCGGTAACAATCGGCCACCGAATCGCAGATCACCCGAAAGCCGTAGATGTCGGACAGCCGCGAAAACGCCAGATCTTTTTCCTGCATCTTGCGCCAAATCGAATAGGGCTTTTTGGCACGGCCATAAACATCGGCGTCGATGTTTACTTTTTCCATTTCGGTCAGAATATCGGCGGTGATTTGATGCACCACATCGCCTGCTTCGCGCTGCAAGGTCAAAAAACGCCGGATGATGGAATTGCGGGCTTCGGGGTTCAGCACCCGAAACGACAAATCCTCCAGTTCTTCGCGCATCCATTGCATGCCCATACGGCCCGCCAGCGGCGCATAGATTTCCATGGTTTCCCGGGCCTTTTGCGCCTGTTTGTCGATATGCATCGACTTTATGGTGCGCATATTGTGCAGCCGGTCACCCAGCTTTACCAAAATCACCCGCAGGTCTTTGGACATCGCCATAAACAGTTTACGGAAATTTTCCGCCTGCTGCGATTCGGTTGATGACAGCGACAAATTGGTCAGCTTGGTCACGCCATCGACCAATTCGGCAACTTCGTCACCAAACAAACGCTGCACTTCGGCATAGGTCGATTTGGTATCTTCGATGGTATCATGCAAAAGGGCTGTGATGATGGTGGCATCATCCAGCTGCTGTTCGGTCAAGATCGCGGCAACCGCCACCGGATGGGTGAAATACGGTTCGCCCGATTTGCGCATCTGACCTGCGTGCATTTCCATGCCATAGGCATAGGCCTTGCGGATCAGGACGGCATTGCACCGGGGATTATAATTGCGGACAAGGGCGATCAGGTCTTCGACGTCGATCATAGCGCCCTGCCCATTCGGGGCCTAAGCCCCCGTCAAAGTTCGCCCTGTGCTTCCATAAGCGCGCGCAACAGCTTTTCTTCGGACATATCATCCGACATCGGCCGGTCAATCTCGCCCGACATCAAAAGCGCCATCTGATCTTCTTCCGGCTCGTCCACTTCGATCTGGGTCTGATGACTTTCGATCATACGTTCGCGCAAATGATCGGCCAACTGGGCCTCATCCGCGATTTCACGCAAGGCAACGACAGGATTTTTATCGTTGTCGCGATCAACCGTCGCGGCAGACCCTGCCTGAATTTCACGCGCGCGATGGGCGGCCAGCATCACCAGTTCGAACCGGTTCGGAACCTTGTCAACGCAGTCTTCAACCGTCACGCGGGCCATAGGACACTCCAAAGGTTGGGGGCTTTGCGAAACGCCTATCTAGGCGCGAAGCTTTGGCTTGACAAGAGCATAATCAATCGGATGCGCGGGGTTTCAGGGCAACCACGGCGTCGCGTTCTGATTGCGGCAAGGCCGCCAGCATTTGCCTGACCGTCAGGCCCAACACCGGATGGCACCAATCTGGCGCAACGTCGGCCAATGGCACCAAAACAAAAGCGCGGTCTTGCAGGCGGGGATGTGGCAAGATCAGATGATCCGGCGCATCTGACCGTTGCTTGTCTGCCGCCAAGGTTATCCAAGCCCGCACCGTGGCCAAATCGGGCAAAACCGAATCACCTGACGCAATCAAATCTATGTCCAGCGTTCGCATGCCCCATCTTTGCTGTCTTTCCCGACCAAAAACTGCTTCAACTTTATGCAAAACCGACAAAACGCCTGCGGCAGTTTGACCTTGACGTAACGGAAGACTTGCAGCCGCGTTAATGTAATCAGGTCCAACACCGACAGGAAAACATGGCGTTTGGTATAGGGTGCTTAATTGATCAATCAAAAAGCCCTCCTGCTCAAGTGCCGAGATTGCTGCCATAATTGTATGATCCGGCGACAAGTCGCCGAAAGCCAAGTTTGCACCGAATGCAACCAGAGCGTGCTTTTCTGTTGGCATATCCGGTGCTAGACTTTCTTTTACGGCAGCTTGCTAGAAGGGGATCCGCCCTGATAGACGGGCTCGTTCGCTTGTAAGGACTATATTACGTGCATTGCGCACGGAAGTTCGATTAGGGAACATTTTTTTCGAGGGGATGACGAATGTTTTACAAAGACGAACGGCTTGCGCTGTTCATTGATGGATCGAACCTATACGCAGCCGCCAAGGCACTGGGTTTTGACATCGACTACAAGCTGTTACGCCAAGAGTTTATGCGCCGCGGTAAACTTTTGCGCGCTTTTTACTACACTGCCCTCTTGGAAAATGACGAGTATTCGCCCATCCGCCCCTTGGTGGATTGGCTGCATTACAACGGCTTTACCATGGTGACCAAACCGGCAAAAGAATACACCGACAGTCAGGGTCGCCGCAAAGTCAAAGGCAATATGGACATTGAGTTGACCGTCAACGCGATGGAACTTGCGCCACATGTTGATCATATTGTGCTGTTTTCCGGCGATGGCGATTTCCGGCCGCTGATTGAAAGCCTGCAACGTCAGGGTGTCCGGGTTTCGGTGGTATCGACCATTCGCAGCCAGCCGCCAATGATTGCCGATGAGCTGCGCCGCCAGTGCGACAACTTTATCGAGCTGGACGAATTGCGCGACGTTATCGGTCGCCCCCCGCGCGAGCCACGGCTGGAACGTGACGAAATGCAGATCGACGAAGTAAAGTGATCCATCGGGTTACCCGACAGCCGGGGTGGGTAACCGCCCCGGCTTTTTCTTTGGCAAACGCAAAATGATCATCGCGTTGATCGGGCTGTTCGCAGCGGCGTTTGTTGCAGCCACTTTGGTGCCGTTTCAGTCCGAAATCATCTTTGTGGCTTTGCAGGCAAAATCCATCGCCCCGGTCTGGAGCCTGATCGTGGTGGCCAGCATCGGCAACACACTGGGCAGTTGTGTAAATTACTTTGTCGGGGTGGGAATCAAGCGGTTTGAAACGCACAGACGCTTTCCTTTGACACCGGACCAAATGGCCCGCGCCCAAGCATGGTTTGCCCGCTGGGGCGTTTGGACATTGCTGTTGTCGTGGGCCCCCGTCGGCGATGTCATTACCGTGATGGCGGGCGTGATGCGCACACCGTTTTGGCTGTTCGCCCTGTTGGTTGGCCTTGCAAAAACCGGGCGCTATCTGGTGTTGGCATGGGTCGGCGCACAGATCATCGGATAGCCCTTTACCCGCGCCGCGCTGCCCATTACTTCTGATCCAAACCATCCCGAGGCCCCGATGATCCCCTTGCCGCCCCTGCATTTGTATCTTGCCGCCCCACGTGGGTTTTGCGCGGGCGTAGACCGGGCGATCAAGATCGTGGAACTGGCCATTGAAAAATGGGGCGCGCCGGTTTATGTGCGCCACGAAATTGTGCATAACAAATTCGTCGTCGATGCCCTGCGCGCCAAAGGTGCGGTTTTTGTCGAAGAGCTTGACGATTGCCCGCAAGACCGTCCGGTCATCTTCTCGGCCCATGGCGTGCCAAAATCGGTGCCCTTGGCGGCGCAGGCCCGCCAAATGATTGCCGTCGATGCCACTTGCCCGCTGGTGACCAAAGTGCACAACGAGGCCCAGCGGCATTTTGAATCTGGCCTGCAAATGGTGATGATCGGCCATTCCGGCCACCCCGAAACCATTGGCACCATGGGACAATTGCCCGAAGGTGAAGTGTTGTTGGTGGAAACCGCCGCCGAAGTGGCCGGGCTGATCGTGCGCGATGCGACCCGCCTTGCCTATATCACCCAAACCACCCTGTCTGTTGATGACACCGCAGGCGTAGTTGCCGCGCTGCAAGCCCGATTTCCGGCGATCGTCGGGCCGCACAAAGAAGACATCTGCTATGCCACCACGAACCGGCAGGCCGCCGTCAAGGCGATGGCTGGCAAAATCGACGCCATGCTGGTGATCGGCGCGCCAAATTCCAGCAATTCATTGCGGCTGGTCGAGGTCGGAAAATCGGCGGGCTGTCCCTATACCCAACTGGTGCAACGGGCTGCCGATATTGACTGGCGCGCGTTGAAAAGCATTCGGTCGATCGGTATCACCGCAGGTGCGTCTGCCCCCGAAGTGCTGGTGACCGAGGTCATCGACGCCTGTCGTGCCCGGTTTACCGTAACGGTTGAACTGGTCGAAACCGCAATTGAAAACGTCGAATTCAAGGTGCCGCGACTGCTGCGGGAACCGGCATGAACAATTCTGCCGATGCGGGCGCTGCAGGCCTTTCGCAATGATGCGAAAATTACGATGACGCCCGTTCCCCGATCAGCACTTCTGCTCGGCCTTGCGGGCCTTTTGCCGTTTCTTTGGGGCATCGCCACACAGCTTTCGCCCACCATTACCGACCTTACTCTTGCAACCTTGGGCCCGCGGTTTGTTGGCCCTTATGTCTCGCTCTCCTACGGCGTTATCATTTTGTCGTTCATGTCTGGCGTGTTGTGGGGCTTTGCGACGCAGGCGCACCGTCGGGCCGCGCTCTATTACAGCTTGTCGGTTCTGCCAGCACTTTGGGCCTTTTTCTTTGTCGGCAATGGCCCGGTTTCGTCTGCCGTATGCTTGGGCGCAGGATTTGTAGGCTTGTTGGGTTTGGATTGGCTGTTTTGGAAGCAGGGGCTCGCCCCGGATTGGTGGATGCAACTGCGCGCCATGTTAACCATTGCGGTGCTGGCCTGCCTGTTCGCCACCACGATTGGTTGACCGCATCCGCCGCGCTGCCTAAACCGGGGGAAAAAGGACGCCGCGATGCCAGACCTCTTTGCTTATACCGACGGGGCTTGTTCGGGTAATCCCGGCCCCGGCGGCTGGGGCGTACTGATGATCGCGCGTGACAGCGGCGTTGTGGTGAAAGAGCGCGAACTTTGCGGTGGCGAAGGCCAGACCACCAACAACAGGATGGAGTTGATGGCGGCCATTGCGGCGCTGGAAGCCCTGACGCGGCAAAGCGATGTGATCATCGTCACCGATTCTGCCTATGTCAAAAACGGCATCACTGAATGGATGGACAATTGGAAGCGGAAAGGCTGGCGCACGGCAGGCGGCCCGCCAGTGAAAAATGTCGACTTATGGCAACGCCTTGATGTCGCCCGTTTGCGGCACCGGGTGGAATGGCGCTGGATAAAGGGGCACGCAGGCCACGCCGAAAACGAACGCGCTGATGCTTTGGCGCGCGCCGGAATGGCACCGTTCAAGCCGGTGAAATGACACTATCAGCGGTCAGACCATGGCCAGCGGGATCACGGTGCCGGAAGTGTGGGATACAGCGATTGCGCGCCTGATCGCTATTCTTCCAAAGCCTCGGCTGCAATGACGCCAATTTCAGAACACATCCGGGCTGCATAAGAATTGGCCAACGGCACATTTTTCCGCCACCATGGTTTGGTGCCGTTGGTATAAAGATGCACAGACAAAGTATTGTCCGTAAAATGCCCCTCAACCCTGCCATGCGGATCAAAGAAAACATCATTCAATTGGAAGGGAACTGGATAAAGATAATCAGATGACAAGGCTTTTTCGAAATCACCGGTCTGTTGCGCAAACCAGGTAAAAGCCTGCGGGCCAAAAGCGGTGCGTTCTGCATTATAGATGCGGACAGCCTGCGGTAGATTGGCCTCCTGCTTTTCAATCCGTTTACGTTGCTGTTTGTTAAACCACGCCGGGGCGTCTGGCAGATTTTCATAATAGTCAAGCAACTGCTTGATCAATTCTCCGTCCCGCGGAATGTAGACGACCCCGCAGTTCAACGCCCCCCGAAAACCGTGCCCGGCATAAATATTCTGCATCTCGTCCGGAAATGGCTGATGGCAAAACGCATCACAATCAATCCAGACTGCATCCGTTTTTTCAATCATCTTGTATCGAAACACATTGGAAAGAAAACTTTCCGAAGTTTGCCGCACGATATCCATGTCAATTGCCATAATATCCGTCGCGGGCCGCACGGTTATCCCGTTGGGCACATTGCTCACCTTATCAGTGCAATAAAGCGTGGTTGGATGCCCGTGCTTGACATGACTTAACAGGCAAAGCTGATTTAGATAGTGCAGCCGATCGCCAATCCAAAGCGAAGCAACGGGTCTGCGAACAGGACTTGCCATTTGAGGAAACTGCCTTTTGCCGATTACTTCGATTTTGACGACAATGCCGGATAGTTTCGTGGCTGTCCAGCAAAGCTGCGCTAAAATTAGCTGCTTGGCAGGTTGTCAACAGCGCCGACCAATCGAAAGCCACGCGCGACTGCCTTATCAAAACCAAAGTCAGCAACATAGTGATTTGACGTCAAAACTTGCTCTATCTGCGCCATCGAAGCATGCCATTTTTCCAAGAACCGGCCATACAAGTAAATCTGGACTGGCAACTGACCCACAAGCCTCTGGACAATCACGCGCAGATCATCAGGGGTCAGGTCTGGGTCCGCCAACATCAAGACGTCCGCGCCGCGCGTCTGGCAAATTGAAACCACCTCATCGACAAAACCAGTCTGCAAATTATTGTTTTCCAACACAAATCTATTGTCGAATTTTCGTTCACTCATGGCACATACCGACTTGAGTACCGAGCAAAGCTGCTGATTTCTTTCATGAAGAACCAGTGTCAAATCCGGTCGGATATTCGCGCAATGCCCAGCCACAAAACCCACTGCCGCGCCGATTTCCACCACGGTTGCACCTTCTGGCAAAACCTGCGGCAACCGTCGTGCAATGCCACGTTCAAACTTGCCATTTTGGATCAAGGGGATGACATGACTGGTGAAAACTCGCGGGTCCGCAGGCAATTTCATGCTATGGTTGGCATGCCAATCTACCGCAATATCTTGCGATAAATCAGTCATCCCTAAAACGTAGGACCCCAAAGGCACCGCCTCAGCCCGTTCTTTTGGCAAAGATTTGCGTGCCGACTTTGCCCGTTCATTGCGGTGCTTCTCCACATCCGACATTAACGCGGCAATTTTTTCCTTATCTCTGGCTTGCGGTGGCTGGGCCACAATCTGCGTAATTGGCACTTGCGAAGCTTGCGTCAAATCGGCGACCAATTGATGATACGCGTCTGTCCGCCGCAGATCAGCCAATCGTCCCTCGGCACGAGTCAACGCGGCTATGTGCAGTCGGTTTAATTCTCGATCAGACAAAAGTTGTGCAATGAGGTGATTGCGCTTCTCGCTATACCTCAGCATTGTTTCATCTCGAACTTCGTTGCGGTCTTGCAGGCTCCAATAGTCTGAATTATATTTATCAGATTTATTGTTAACATTGCCACGCATTTTACGAATGGCATAACTGTCCACTGATTTTACTGCATAATGATTTAATTGCGCCCAATCATACCCAACGGTCCGGGTTATCGATCTCCAACCGCGAAACTTGAAATAATCTTCCATCTCTTTCCCTGATCCATTCAGCCACTTTATGTGATCTGGAAAATCAGTTTTAATATGTTTATTTTTTATTTTTGGCCGGTGAATTCCCAACTTCCAATATTCAGCATCAAACATAAAAAACGTTTTGACACCCCAACCCTTGTTCCATGTTTGTGGTGCAGCCATCAAATATTGGTCGGTAACGGGCGCACGACTCCAATTCACAACGCCACCAGAACCAAAAATCCGCCACGTTATCACAATACCGTTTGCACCCTTTTCTTTTGTGGCAGTGATAAGCGCATCAATGGTTCCGTCACCATACCGGATTGATAAAAATTCATCTGCGTCAAACACCATAACCCAGTCAGATTGTTGGACAACAGGCTCGTCCTGGGCATAGTTCAGCGCCGACGGTTGTGGACGAATTCCTTCTGGGATGTCATTGCGGCGATGATGGCAAAGGCCCAACTGTTCAAGCCGGATCAACATATCGTCGGTGCCATCTGAACAATCGTTCGTATAGACGACAAGGTCGGTAAATCCGATTGCCAAGTGATGGGCTACCCATTCCAAGACAAACGGACCTTCGTCTTTCATCATGGAAACCGCCGTGATTTGGCCATGCGGACTGGCCTGCCGCGTCAGCGCAAAAGGCACGGTTCCCCACAGATCAGAGGCCCCGCTAGGTCGGCTTTTGGCGGGCTGCATCACGATTGGCCACACTCCGTTCGCCAAAATGGCAAGGTTCCTGATTTACAGTCCGGCGTCGATGTGCGGATCTTCTGTTCGGGCAAACTCTATCGCTTTGACCTCTACGCAATCAATGGCGCGCCGCGCGTGGCAATCAATTGGGGCGACATTTGTGGCAACAAGGACGATTGTTGCGTTTTTAGCATCAATCTTGCAGCGGAACATTCCGCATGTCGTGACAGATCTTTCTAAAATTCGCATAGTGTGTGGAAGCAGCCCGCAGGGGAGTTGCAACATTGCAGGCGGAAAATGGCAGCCAAACTTACCGTGTTCTTCATCGTTGAACCCCCTGCCTATGAACAGATGGCCTGTTTTCTGGCGGCGTCGTTGCGTGAACAGTTTGGCGATCAAGTGGCGCTTATTGGCTATTGTCCGGACATTAAGTTAGAGCAGGTTTCGCTGGATGTGAAGGAACTGCTGCGGCGCATGGGGTGCGAGTTGCGATCCTTTATCGTTGAAGGACGATTTAACCCCAAATATCCACACGGAAATAAAATCCTTGCGACGTTAGAGCCGCGTGAAACAGAATTTTCTGCCTTTTTTGACAGTGACGTTTTGTGTTTGCGTCCAAACATCGTCGACAATCTTGTAAAGCCGCTTCACGTGTCTTTGACTCCCGCCGCCTCGATGATCTGGGGGAAATCCGAGGATTGGACAAACATTTATGCGGCTTGCGGAATGGAGGTTCCGCAAGAGCGCATTCGTCTTATGCGCCAAAAAGGCAATCGTGGCCGAGTCCCGTACTTCAGCTCGGGATTGTTTACATTTCCGGAACAGTATCGCACTGCAGATGGCAAAAGTTTTCCCCAAATCTGGATGGACGTCGCCCAAACCTTGGACGCAAATCCTTATATTCCCGGCAAAAGACCTTATCTGGATCAGATAAGTCTGCCTCTGGCGATTCAGAAGGCGGGCTTGGGATGGAACATTCTGCCCGAAGAGCAACATTATATTCTTGGAGGGAAAATGCGCGGTGAGCCTTTGCCCGACGATCGGGAAATTTTCACCGTTCACTATCGGGTTTGGAACATCTTGAAAGAATTGAACTTGACCTCACTGGCACGCCAAATGTTGAAAAGACACGCTGGAGTGCGATTTATCAGCCATGCACGTCAGTCGCAAATAGACAATTCGGAACAAGTCGGCCAAATTCAGGAATGAATATTCACATTTTTCTTGCATTTAATGAATAAATGCTCACCTTAGTTAGATGGCACGTAGAAAACTTATCTCAGACACTGCCCTGCTCTCGCAAATTTTGGCATATTTGCTGACGGATGGCGACAAAGCGGTGTCATTTGGCGCTATCTCTGCGTTGTGCGGACTTGCGCCGCCTACTTTGGTTCAGCGTTTCAACTCGCGGGATGCCATGGTTAAGGCGGCGGTTTTGTTTGGCTGGGATCAATTGGATGCGGTGACTTTATCTGTATCAGACGATGCGTTTATATCTGCAAAAGGCGCACAAACGCTTTTGAAGGATGTTGCCGCCAGCGTGGATATTCCGGCATTATTGGCAGTCAGTTGTCGCGACAAAGACCTGATCTCCCGTGCCTTGCGCTGGCGCACCGCAATGGAAGCCGCCCTTTGCAATCGTTTGGGGGGCGGCACAAAGGGACGTGAAGCAGGTGCGCTGATGTTTGCCGCTTGGCAAGGGCGGTTGTTATGGGACGCTGCGGGCGGCAAAACATTCCGGCTTGGGGAAGCACTGCGCAAACTGGCAGATCAGCGCGCAATGTAGATTTTATAAAGCCATATCAACAGCATGGCTCCAAGAACCGCACCGACCAATCCGGCCAGCCATCCCGTCAGAGATACCAAAAACCGCAATAGAAATCCGCCCATCAGCGCGCCAGCCACCCCGATAGCAATGGTCGTGGGCACGTCGGTTTCGATTTTCATCAGCCGCGTTGCCAGAAACCCGGCTGCGATGCCGATGATGATCAGCATGAATATCGGCATGAATATCGGCATGACGATTCCTTATCTTTGGGGGCATATGGGGACTGGCGTTTGAAAAAGAATAGGGGTCAACCAAGTTTGTCGGGCAAGGCGGCTCCATTCAGAAAATCAGCCGCAAGCATTGGGCGTTTGCCTTCGCGTTGCGCCAAAGTAACCTCGATCGCGCCTATGCCGCAAGCAATCGTCAAGCCATGCAGCCTTTGGCCGGGCTGGCCTTGACCTGACGCCAAACCACTGCGCAGAAACTTTACGCGGTCGCCTGAAACATCGCACCACGCCCCCGGAAACGGGGACAAGCCACGGATCTGGCGGTCGATAGCAACTGCAGTTTGGGCCCAATCAATGCGCGCTTCTGATTTTTCGATCTTCGTTGCATAAGTGACTCCTTGTTCAGATTGAGGTTCTGCGTCCATTGGCAGCCGTTCCAAAACGTCACAAATCATCCGCGCACCCATGACCGAAAGCCGGTCGTGCAAATCCGCCGTGGTATCCTCGGGGCTGATTGGCGTGGCTTGCCGCGCCAGAACCGGCCCGGTATCCAGCCCGGACGCCATTTGCATGATGCAAATCCCGGTCTCAACATCGCCCGCCATGATGGCACGGTGAATTGGGGCGGCCCCGCGCCAGCGCGGTAACAGCGAGGCATGGATATTCAGGCAACCCAACCGGGGCGCTTGTAAAATTTGCGGTGGCAGCATCAGTCCGTAAGCCACGACGACGGCAAGATCCGCTTCAAAGTCTGCAAATTCGGTCTGTGGTTCGGCTGTTTTCAACGTGGCCGGATGGTAAATCGGCAGCCCCAATGCGGTGGCACGTTGGTGAACCGGGCTGGGCCGATCCGCTTTGCCACGCCCGGCGGGCCGCGGGGGTTGGGTATAAACGGCCAGAATCTGGTGATCTGCGACAAGCGCATTCAAGACTGGCACGGCGAAATCCGGGGTGCCCATGAAAATGATCTTCATTGCCGTTTTCCCAGCTTTTCGGCCCGCGCAATAAGCATCTTTCGTTTTAACCCAGACAGGTGATCGAAATACATCTTTCCCGCCAGATGGTCGATCTGGTGTTGCACCGAGACCGCCCAAAGATTTATGAACTCTCGTTCCTCTATCGCGCCTTCGGCGTTGAGATAGCGCACGGTCACCGCGCGGGGGCGTCGCACAAGGGCGGATACCCCGGGCAGGTTTGGGGACGCTTCCTCATGGTCGCGAAGTTGGCCACTTTTATGCAATATCAGTGGGTTAGCCATCAGTATTGCTTGCCCTCTTGCGTCCGAGCAATCCACCACAGCCAGCTGCAGCGCAATGCCGATTTGCACGGCAGCCAGTCCATAGCCGGGCATCGCATCCATCGTGTCAACCATATCTGCCCAGATCGCCCGGATTTCAGGGGTGATTTCAGCCACCGTTTGTGCCGGGGTGCGCAACATCGGGTGTGGGTAAGGCAGGCACAAGCGCTGGGTCATTGCAGCGTCTTTTCGGCAATCGCGCGGTTAGCGGCGGTAAGGTGGTTTGTGGTCAATATACCGTCCAGATGTTCGCATTCATGCTGAATGCAAATCGCGGCAAAGCCGTCAAATTCCGCCTCTTGCGTCAACCCGTCTAACGTTTCCCACTGCAATCGCAGGCAATCCGACCTGCTGACCTTGACGCTTAGTCCCGGCAAAGACAAACAGCCTTCGGGGCCTTCAATCAAGCGGTCAGACCGCCAGATAAAGCGCGGATTAACAAATACTTGCGGTGCGGTCGTGCCATCTTTCCACGTCACATCCATCACAAACAACCGCACCAAAGCGCCCACTTGCGGCGCGGCCAACCCGCGCCCCGTGGCTGCATACATCGTGTCCAACATATTGGCTGCCAAATCATGCGCATCATTGGTGACCGGCGCGCATACCACGGATAGCCGGGCATCGGGCCAGCATAAGATCGGCAAAACTGCCATTAACCGCGGGCCCGTTCGCGCTTTAGCTTTTCCATTTTTCGGGTGATCATCTGGCGTTTCAGGGGCCCCAGATAATCGATGAACAGCTTGCCATCCAAATGGTCAATTTCATGCTGCACGCAGGTCGCCCATAACCCTTCGAACAACCGCTCTGCCATTTGTCCATCAAGGCCCAACCACTGCACCTTTACCGCGCCGGGGCGCTTTATATCGGCGTATTGATCGGGAATCGACAGGCAACCCTCTTCGTAATTTGTCAAATCTTCCGATGACCAAACGACCAAGGGATTGATCAGCACCATCGGTTCGGGCACGCCGTCTTTGATGCAATCCATCACGATAACGCGGCTCATCACCCCGACCTGTGGCGCAGCAAGGCCAATGCCGGGCGCATCATACATGGTTTCCAGCATATCATGCGCTAGGTCTGCAACCTCTGCGGTTACCTTGATGACGGGGTCACAAGGCTTTTTCAGGCGCGGGTCGGGATGGATCAGAATGTCACGGATCATCTTTTGGATTTACGGCGCGGGGCGGTTTGGTGCAAGAGAAAGCACGAAGCCTTTGCGCAATTCATCCGGCATCAGTGCGAAATTTGAAAATTCTGGAAATTAAGATGTAATCAATACAATTTTCTGTTTGCAGTTAATCTGTTGGTATGATGTTCTATATTTATACTAATACGTGGAATTATATACTTTAATCTTGGGGCCTGCCGAACATGAACTTTGACACTGCAATAAACCGGACCGGCACGCATTCGGTTAAATGGGATTCGATGGAGGCACTATTTGGCGTCTCGGCAACCGATGGTATCGCCATGTGGGTTGCGGATATGGAGTTCAAACCACCGCACTGCGTGCAACGGGCGCTGGAAAAAATGCTGCAGCATGGTGTTTATGGCTATTACGGCGATGATGCTGAATATCTGGCAGCGATTTGTTGGTGGATGCAAACCCGGCACGGTTGGCAGGTCGACCCAAAGTCGATCTTTACCACCCACGGCTTGGTGAATGGCACGTCGTTATGCGTCGATACGTTCACAAAACCGGGCGACGATGTGGTGCTGACCACGCCCGTTTACCATGCTTTCGCGCGGGTGATCAAAGCGGCGGGCCGGGGGGTAACAGAATGCACCCTGACCAATCAAGATGGCCGCTATTCGATGGATTTTGATCTGTGGGACAGCCAGTTGACCGGCCGCGAAACCATGATGATCCTGTGTTCGCCGCACAATCCGGGCGGCCGGGTCTGGACCAAGGCCGAGCTGCGCGGCGTCGCCGATTTTTGCAAACGCCATGATCTGATTTTGGTATCGGATGAGATTCACCATGATCTGGTGATGCCCGGCCAGACCCACCTCGTCATGGCAAACGTCGCCCCCGATATTGCTGATCGTTTGGTGATGATGACGGCCACCACGAAGACCTTCAATATCGCCGGGGCGCATTCCGGCAATGTCATCATTGCCGATCCGGCGTTGCGGGCGCGGTTTGCCGATCGGATGAACGCGATGGGGATTTCGCCGAATTCCTTTGGCATGTTCATGGCCACTGCCGCCTATTCGCCGGAAGGGGCGGCCTGGGTTGATGCGTTGACGGGCTATCTGGCAGGCAATGCCGCCGTATTTCAAGCCGGTATCAATGCCATTCCCGGCCTGCGCGCCATGTCACTGGAAGCAACCTATCTGGCTTGGGTTGATTTTGCAGGCACCGGCATGTCGGCGGAAGAATTTATCAACCGCGTGCAGAAAACGGCCAAGATTGCAGCCAACTACGGCACGCCGTTTGGGGCCGGAGGCGAGACGTTTTTGCGGTTCAACATTGCCTGTCCGCGCGCCCAAGTGGTTGACGCCGTGCAGCGCCTGCAAGCCGCCTTTGCCGATCTGCAATAAACTTACCACCAAGGCCAACGCGGTAAATTGCCTATGGCGGTCTTGCACGAAAGGAATTGCACGACAGACTGAACTGTGGTTTTGCGCGCTGAAATTCAGGAGGTTCTTGCGGCCAGACCGCAGGGCCCCGAAGCCAAGATCAGGCCCTGGGCAACAACGCCACCGGCGCATTTTCGTCGCGCCAATAGTCCAATGGTGCACGATCAGTGACCGGGGTAGAGCGTTTGAAATCACACACCAATGCGCCGTTTTCCACCGCCGATGCCATGATCAGACATTGGAAAACATGGCGCGACCCATCGTAGACATCCACCAAGCCACGCAGATTTGGCGTATGGCTGGCATCAAGGGAAAATCCATCGTGCCAGAACCGCAAAATTGGAAATATCTTTTCGCCGACATGAACCCGCAACCGTGACTTGCGCGCAAAATCACGGTTTCTGGCAGCATCCAGACCGTCACGAACCTCTTTTGGCAAGAATTCCAGCATCATACCCTCGAACTTAGTTATCAACCGTGTCCGATAGACTTGTAAATTATATGGCAGTTTTGAATGGGTTGCCGAAATCCTGGGCATCTGTGGTAAAATTAGCGCGCTGCACCAACGACGAATTTTCCTTGCCGATGGATATGACTGGCCGTTGACTGGGCGGCTTGCTAAAAATTCGACTGAGATCGACGTGCAGCGTGGAATTGGAGAGCGACCGGATGATTACCCGCGCCGAGTTGGACGCCGCCCTGCTCCACATTCTGGCTGCGCCGAAAACCGACGCGCCGATAGACAGCCTGTGCTTGCGCCACGGCTATGGTCTGCGGCAGTTTCCCGACGTGCTGCACATGACCGTGGCACAAGGTATTCCCGGTGAACGCTGGCAAACTGCGCCATGGCTTCGTTTGGCCGATGGCCAACCTGATCCCCGCATTCAGGTGTCGATTTTGGCCAAGCGGGTGATGGATATTGTCTGGCAAGACCGCACCGGCACGCCGCATCCCGGCGATCCGATTGTGGCTGACCTTGATTGCACCGAGGAAAATTTGCCCGCAGGAACCCTGCTGTCGGTGGGAACGGCGGTTTTGCGGGTGTCGACGGCGTTCAACGATGGCTGTGTTAAATGGAAAACGCGTTACGGCGAGGCGGCTAAAACGTGGCTTACAGACACCGGCCATCCGCCCCTGCGGCTGCGGGGAATTTTATGTGAAATCGTGCAAGACGGTGATGTGCGGCTGACCGATCTTGTAAAGGTCATCCGCTAGACCATTCCATACCAAGTGGCAATTGCGGCCAGCCTTTGGTCATCCACCAACAAAAAAATCACGCCACCAACGCCGCCGCACGTTTCAGGTCAACCGATACAAGTTGACTAACCCCTTGTTCTGCCATGGTAATGCCAAACAACCGATCCATCCGCGCCATTGTCACAGCATGGTGGGTGATGATCAGGAAACGGGTTTCGGTGCGGCGGGTCATCTCGTCCAACAAGTCACAAAACCGGGTGACATTGGCATCATCCAGCGGCGCGTCCACCTCGTCCAGCACACAGATCGGCGCTGGATTGGCAAGAAACACGCCAAAAATCAGCGCCAGCGCCGTCAAGGTTTGCTCGCCCCCCGACAACAGCGACAGCACGCTTAACTTTTTGCCCGGCGGCTGACACATGATTTCCAAACCGGCCTCCAGCGGATCATCGGATTCGACCAACACCAGCCGCGCCTCGCCACCGCCAAACAAATGGGTGAAAAGCGTCGCAAAATTGGCGTTGACCTGTTCAAACGCGGTCAGCAACCGCTCGCGCCCTTCACGGTTCAACGCAGCGATACCAGAGCGCAGCTTTTTGATCGCTTCCTCCAGATCAGATTTTTCCTGCGCCAAAGTGTCGTATTCCAAAGTCACCGCCTTGGCATCTTCTTCGGCCCGCAGGTTGACTGCCCCCAATGCCTCGCGTTGACGGCGCAGCCGCTGCACTTCGGTGTCCAGCGTATCGGCATCGGGCATTTTGTCGGGGTCAACCTTCAGCGTATCCAGCAATTGATCGGGTGTCGCACCCGCCTCTTCGGCGATTCGTTCGGCGGCTTGGGCCGTGGTGTCGCGCGCGGCCTCGGCGCGGGCTTCGGCGCGGGCCCGCGATTCGCGGCACTCGCCCGCCAACCGCTCGGCATCACGTTCCAAGTCGCGGGCAGTGCGCAGCGCGGCTTCGGCCACCGAAAGCGCGTCGGCGGCAATCTGTTTGCGGGCCTCTGCGGTGGTGATGGCATCCAGCAATTCTTCACGCCTGATCGCAATTTCTTCGGGGGCGGCTGAGGCTTCGGTCAGTTCTTCGGCGGTTTCGGCCTGCCGGGTGGTTAATTCTTGCAGGCGCCGGTCGGCGGTTTCCAATCGGTGCCGCCAACCGGCGGTTTCCTTGGCAGCCTCTTGTTTGCGCCGCACCCGCGCCTCGCCTTCGCGGCGCAATTCATCTTGCGCAGACCTCCGGGTCAGCATGGCAATGCGGGCGGCTTCAACCCGCATCTTTACCGCGTCCATGGCGGCACGGGTGTCGGCCAGATCGGGCAGATCATCGACTTGTGCCAGCGCATCATCCATGCGGTCGCGCGCCTCGGCAGCCTCATCGACATAGCGTGACACCGCCAGTTGCGCCGCCTCTAACTTGCCGCCGGCAATGGATTTATCGGCCTCGGCGCGGGCTGCCCTTCGGTTGGCATCCGATACATTGCCGTCGGCCCCCCGACGCGCATCGCGGGCCAACTGATCAGCGCGGGCCAGATCAACCAACCGGGATTGCAAAAGAGTATGCGCCTGCGCTGCCCCTTGGGCGCGGGCGGCAACGTCTTCCAAGTCACGTTTCAGTTGGGTCAGGCGGTTCAACTGTTGCAGTCGCAGCGCGGCCGCCGAAGGCGCATCCTCGGCCCCGGCGCGAAACCCATCCCAGCGCCAAAGATCGCCCTCGCGGCTGACCAGTCTTTGGCCGGGCTGCAAACTGGCCTGCATGTCGGCCCCAAGACCCCGCGAAACCACCCCGATTTGGCCGATACGACGTCCCAAGACACCGGGGGCCTGAACATAATCGCCCAGCGCAACCGCGCCCTGCGGCAAAAGTTGCGGCTGCGAATATTCCGGCAAAGCCACCCAACCCGAAGCCCGGTCTGCGCCAATTTCAGGCGCGCGCAGATCATCCGCCAGCGCCGCCCCAACGGCCTTTTCATATCCCGGATCGACAACCAGCCGGTCCAGCACTTGATGGCCCGCCTGCGCTTCGCGTTCGACCAATCTGGCCAAGGCTGCCACTTCGGCACGCAAAGTGGCAGCTTCGCCTTCGGCTTCTGACCGCGTGGCACGGGCCAGCGATTCGCGGCCCTGCGCCTCGGCACGGGCGGCTTCGGTTGACTCAAGCGCCGCTTCGGCGGCCTGCGCCAATTCCAAAGCGTCCTGCTGGTCACGTTCCGCCTGCGCAAAGGCATCGGCTGCCGATGCCAAAGATAATTCAGCGACCACAACCGATTGGCGTGCGCGGCCCGCTTCGGCTTCGGCCTTTTCAAGCCCCGCCCGGCTGTCGGCCAGCATGCGTTGCACGGATTGGTGACGCGCACCCAAGCGCGCGGCATCTTCAGTGGCTTGTGACAGCATGGCCTCTTGATCGGTCAGGGCGGCCGACGCACTCCGCGCGGCATCGTTGGCCTGTGCCATACGGTCGTCATGGCCGTCATGCGCGCGGGTCAATTGGTCCACTTCCCAATCCAGTCGCGCGATGGTGTCGCTTGCATCGCGGTTCAACCCGGCCTCACGGTCGCCGTCCCGCGCCAGTTCGGCGATGCGGGCGCGCAAAGCCTCGATGGTTGCGCGGACACGGGTTTCCTGATCGGCCAACTGATCGCGCTGCACCAGCAATCGCTGCACCACCGCCGCCGCAATCGCCTCTTCGTCGCGCAATGGCGGCAAGGCATCTTCGGCGGCCTCGCGGTTTTTTGCGGCGCTACGTGCTGCAGATTCCGCATTGGCAGCTTGGGTGACGCATTGGCGCAGGGCTGTATCGGCATCAAACCGCGCCAGATCGGCCTCGCGCCAGCGCCGAAACAGCAACAACCCTTCTGCCCGTCGCAAGTCTTCGCCAATCTCGCGATAGCGCGCGGCTTGCTTGGCCTGCCGGACCAGCATCGACAGCTGTTGCGCCAAGCCTTCCAACACGTCATCAACCCGCAGCAAATTCGCCTCGGCACCCGACAACTTCAATTCTGCCTCGTGGCGGCGCGCGTAAAGACCGCTGATACCCGCCGCCTCTTCCAACACGCGGCGGCGGGCTTTGGGCTTGGCGTTGATCAGTTCTGAAATCTGGCCCTGCCGCACCAAAGCGGGGGAATGCGATCCGGTGGACGCATCGGCAAACAGCATTTGCACGTCCCGCGCGCGCACCTCTTTGGTGTTCAGCTTATAGGCGCTACCGGCATCCCGGGTGATCCGGCGCACGATTTCAATCTGGTCAGCATCGTTAAAACCGGAGGGCGCCGTGCGTTCGGAATTGTCCATCACCAGCGCCACTTCGGCAAAATGCCGTGCCCCGCGGGTGGCAGCCCCATTAAAGATCACATCCTCCATGCCACCGCCACGCATCGCCGTGGGGCGGTTTTCCCCCATCACCCAGCGCATCGCTTCCAGCAGGTTGGATTTGCCACAGCCGTTCGGGCCAACCACACCGGTCAGCCCTTCGTGGATCACCAGATCGGTGGGGTCCACAAAACTTTTGAAGCCATTCAGCCGCAGCTTGGTAAAACGCAAATCCTTGGGCCTTTTGATTCCGTGACGCTGGCAATCGTCCGGCGCGGGGCTGCAAAAGTCAACGCCCCGCGCCCGGCACACCGCATGATGCAGCGGGTCTGGCGGGCTTATCCACAATATCTTGGCATCCCCAGACAGGAAGGCCGCTCGTGTGGCCACCCACACCGGGGCAAGGTTGGCCAGATTGATCGCCGGCCTGCAACGCGGGTTTCGCAGGGGCAAGTGCCCGCTTGTCCCCCAAGATGGCCAATACCGCCCGATCCGGATCAAGATCGGCTTGACCTTTCCCAAAGCTATCTAAGGTATAGGTCAAACAATGTTTGCTTTGCCCGGGATCGTTTAATGCCAAACCTGACGCTGTTAACGCTGAGCGGATCCTTGCGCCGCGCCTCGACCAACCGGCTGTTGCTGACCGAGGCGTGCCGCCTGTTCGGCCCCGCCACCCGGGTTGAGGCCGATCTGGGCTTGCCGCTGTATGATGGCGATGTCGAGACAAGCGGCATACCGTCCGCCGTGCAAGCCCTGGCCGATCAGATCGCGGCTGCCGACGCCGTGATCATTGCAACGCCGGAATACAACAAGGCCCTGTCGGGGGTTTTGAAGAACGCCCTCGATTGGGTCAGCCGGACCAAAGGCGCGCCATGGCGCGACAAGCCTGTGGCGATCATGTCCGCAGCAGCGGGGCGCGCCGGAGGCGAGCGGGCGCAGTTTTCCTTGCGCCTTTGCCTCGTGCCATTTCGCCCGCATGTCTTGCCCGGCCCCGAAGTTATGGTCGCAGACTCTGGTGCCGCATTTGACGACAGCGGCCGGTTGAAGGACGCCCGGACGATCAAAGGACTGCAAGAATTGATGGACGGCTTGCGCGCTGCCATTCACGCCAAATAGGGGCGGAACGCTGTGACAACCTGATGGTAAACCGCGCGTTTGAACGGCACGATAGAGGCTAACATCTCATCGGCCACAATCCAGCGCCACTGTGAAAATTCGGGGTGGTCGGTGGCGATATTGATCTGCGTATCGCGGCCCAAATACCTGTAAAGGAACCATTTTTGCCGCTGGCCACGATATTTTCCGCCCCAAACCTTGCCCAATAATTCGGGCGGCAAATCATATGTCACCCAATCATCGGTTTTGGCAACAAATTCGACCAGATCGGCGGTTATCCCGGTTTCTTCCCACAATTCGCGCAAGGCAGCCACGCGCGGCTTTTCGCCATCATCAATGCCGCCCTGCGGCATTTGCCACGCGGCAATCGTGCTGTCTAACCTTTGCGCAGCAAAGATATGTCCCGCCGGATTGATCAGCATCACGCCCACACAGGGCCGATACGGCAGGGTTTTGGGGTCAGTCATATCGCGGCTTTCGCAAGGAAAAGGCCGCACAATTTTTGCGCGGCCTTTTGATCGGTCATGGTTTTGGCGCTACCGCGTTCAGGCCGCGCAAGATGTCCACGGCATATGCCAGTTGATAGTCTTCATCGCGCAGCTTGGCGGCCTCTTCGGTGCGGGTGCGCTCTTCTTCCAGCAGCTTGCGTTCGTCATCCGACATTGAATCGTTGGTGATGGCCCCGCGCAAGTTGGCTTCGGTGCGCTGTTTGGCGGCGTCATCGGCGGCTTTGGTTTCGGTGCCCTCAACGGTTGGATCAACAAGTGGCTGATTGACCACGATGTCCGGCATCACGCCCAATGACTGAATAGACCGACCTGACGGCGTGTAATACCGCGCCGTCGTCAACCGCATCGCCCCTTCGCCTTTCAGCGGGATAAGCGTTTGCACCGACCCTTTGCCGAAACTTTTAGTGCCAACAACGATGGCCCGGCGATGATCCTGCAACGCCCCAGCCACAATCTCGGACGCCGAGGCCGATCCGCCGTTGATCAACACCACAACCGGCTTGCCTTGGGCCAGATCGCCCGGCGTTGCATTTTCACGCGCGGAATCCGTGGCAGTGCGGCCCCGGGTTGACACGATCTCGCCGGTTTCAAGGAAGGCATCCGACACTTTGATCGCCTGATTAAGCAAACCACCGGGGTTGTTGCGCAGATCGACGACAAAGCCGCTGATCTTGTCGATGCCGCCGGCCTCTTCCAGTGATTTCTTGATGCCTTCTTCCAGACCCGGATAGGTTTGGTCGTTAAACGCGGTAATCCGCAACACAACCGTGCTGCCCACCAGGCGGCTTTTCACGGCAACGACCTTGATCGTATCGCGGATGATCGACACGTCGAACGGCTCTTTCACGCCTTCGCGCACGATGGTGATGACAATCTCAGAGCCGATTTCACCGCGCATCATCTCAACCGCTTCGTCCAGCAACAGCCCTTGCACCGATTCGCCATCGACGGCCGTGATGAAATCGCCCGCCTCGATGCCCGCTGCATCCGCAGGGGTGCCATCCATCGGCGAGATGACTTTCACATAGCCTTCTTCTTGGGTCACTTCGATCCCTAGGCCGCCAAACTGGCCGCGGGTCTGGGTCTGCATATCGTCGAAATCTTTGG
The DNA here is from genome assembly GCA_031422555.1 of Cypionkella sp. GTDB lineage: Bacteria > Pseudomonadota > Alphaproteobacteria > Rhodobacterales > Rhodobacteraceae > JANNAT01. The sequence continues at coordinate 22,975 of JANPLZ010000127.1, forward strand.
CGTTCAAATAGCTGGAATGCGGATCAAGCGATGTCAGCATGCCGTTGATTGCGGCCTCTACCAAGGCTTTGCTGTCAACATCTTCAACATATTGGCCCCGGATGCGTTCAAAGATATCGCCAAACAGATCAAGCTGTTCATAGACATTGGCGTTCTTCGTCGCATCCTGGGCAATGATTGGACCAGCCACCTGGGTGGTCAGAACAGCCCCCGCCAAAGTGCCGCCAATGGCCGCCATAATAAGCTTTTTCATCGTTTAGGTCCTATTCCCCTGCTTTGGCCGTTACCGTAAACCACGCCATCGGATCTACTGGTTCGGCACCCTGCCTCAATTCCAAGTAAAGCGTTTCCGCCCTGCCTTCGCCACCACCATCTTCGATGGGTGCCAGTTCATCCGCCAATTGCGGCACAGCTGCGCCCATCAGGCCCAAAGCGGCCCCTTTGGCAATCACATCGCCCACCTCGCCATATACCTCATCTAGGCCAGCGAGTATCAGAAGATAGCCGCCACCCGGTTCGATAATCATCACATTTCCGTAGTCCAACAACGGCCCACGATAACGGATGGTGGCCGCCCAAGGGGCGCTGACCATGGCAGAGGGTCGGGTGGCCAAGGCAATCCCGGGCCGCGTGACCCCGCGCGCATCGGTTTCGCCGGGACGCAGCAAGACCCGGCCCAACACCGGCAGATCAAGCGCGCCCTTCGCATCGGCAAACGCAGAATTGCTGCTGTCGTCCAAAGACAGGCCAGACGCGAACGCCTCTAGGGTATCGGCGCTTTCCAGCAAGCTGCGCAGCACGTCCGGGTCTTCGGTAAAGCGGCGCGGCAATTCGGTGCGGTCAGAAATCGCCTGCGACAGCGCTTGCCGCGCGGTTTGGGCCGCCATCAGCCCGTCGCCCAAAGTTTCCCCCGCCGCAGATTGCAGCGCCCGCAAATCAGCCAACTCTGTCAGCTGCGCTTTCAGCCCGTCCACTTCGGCCTGCAAGGCCGGAGTGACATCTGCCAGCATCATGCCGGATCGCACAGTGCCCAACGGCCCGTTCGGGTGCAACAGCAACAGTGGCCCCGGTTCTTTATCAAGCCGGCCCAGAACCCCCAGCAACTGTGCGATCCGGTCGCGTTTGGCCTCGAACTGCAGGGTCAGTTGGGTATCGCGCAATTCTGCCTGCCGCAGCGCCTCGCGCAAGGCCGCCAGCCCGTTTTCATAGGCTTTGATGGTCTGGGTCAGTGCTGCAACCCGGTCTTTGGCCTCCACTGCCGCCTCAAGGCCATCAACCGCCGCCTGCAATTGCGCCGACGCCGCCGCCGCGTCTTCGGCCACCCCCGCCACAGCCGCACCCGGCAGCATCAAAGCCAACAACAGGGCGGTTGCGCGGATCATGCCAAAAGCAAACTTTTCCCGGTCATCTCGGGCGGTTGTGGCAATCCCATCAGCTCCAGCACCGTTGGCGCCAGATCCGCCAACCGCCCGCCCATACGCAGCGCCGCCGCTTCAGGCCCACCAACCAGAACCACCGGCACCGGATTGGTGGTATGCGACGTGTGCGGCCCCCCGGTCACCGGATCAATCATCAACTCGCAATTGCCATGGTCCGCCGTGACGATCATCGCCCCACCCATCGCCTGCAAGGCCACCAACGCCCGGCCCAGCCCCAGATCAACCGCTTCGCACGCCTTGATCGCGGCAGGCAGGCTGCCGGTGTGACCCACCATATCAGGGTTAGCAAAGTTCACCACGATCAGATCAAATCCAGCCTCTATCGCCTCGACCAGACGGTCTGACACTTCGGCGGCCGACATTTCGGGCTGCAGATCATAGGTCGCAACCTGCGGTGATTTGGGCATTGCCCGCGATTCGCCGACAAAAGGCTCTTCGCGCCCGCCGTTCAGGAAAAACGTCACATGCGGGTATTTTTCCGTTTCGGCCAACCGAAACTGCGTCAGCCCATGCGCCGCCACCCATTCACCCAGCGTGTTGTTCAACTGCGGCTTGGTAAAGGCGCTGGTCATATAGGTGCTATGGGCCGTCGAATACGGCACCATGCCCAAAAGCGCCGCCCAGCGCGGGCGCGGCCCGGTAACAAAGCCCGTGAAATTGGGGGCTGCGATTGCCGCAAGAATTTCGCGGGCGCGGTCAGAGCGGAAATTGAGACAGAAAAATCCGTCGCCATCTTTGGCCCCGGCGTAACCGCCAATCACCGTGGGGGCGATGAATTCATCAGTTTCGCCCCGGGCAAAAGCGGTTGCAATCGCCTGCGCGGCATCCGGCGCACCCGCCCCTTTTGCCAACACCATCGCGTCAAACGCCCGCTGAACACGGTCCCAGCGGTTGTCCCGGTCCATGGCCCAATAGCGCCCGATCACCGTGGCGATGGTAACGCCCGATGGCAGCGCCACGACCAGATTTGCCATAAACGCCGCTGAAGACGATGGCGCCACATCCCGCCCGTCGGTGATCGCATGCAAGGCCACCGGCACGCCGTGGTCTGCAATCGCCCGGCAGGCCGCGATCACATGCGCCAGATGCCCATGCACGCCGCCATCGGAAATCACCCCCATCACATGCGCAACCCCGCCCGACGCCCGCATTTTGACGACAAAATCCAGCAGCGCCGGGTTTTTCGCAAATGACCCGTCTTCGATTGCCAGATCAATCGCCCCCAGATCCATCGCCACAACGCGCCCTGCGCCAATATTGGTATGCCCAACTTCAGAATTGCCCATTTGCCCAGTTGGCAACCCCACATCGCGGCCAAAGGTGGTCAATGTGGCGCGCGGACAGCTTGCCCAGAGGTGATCAAAGTTGGGAACATGCGCTTGGGCAGGCGCGCTGGCCGTCGGATCAGCGTTGATGCCCCAGCCGTCCAGAATACACAAAACGACGGGCTTCAATGCGGTCATCGGCTGGCCTTTCAAGACATCTGCGGCCTTGTAGCGGCCGGATGGCTGCAGAGCAACGTCCGGCAACTGATCGCAGATTTATTTGAATAAATTTGGCGCTAAACCCGGTGATACGGTCCGCCGCCCAAGATCGTGGTGGCACGGTATAGCTGTTCGGCCAACATCACCCGCACCAGCAGATGCGGCCAGACCATTTTGCCAAAGCTGATGGATAAATCCGCCTTGTCGCGCAGCACAGGGGCCAGACCGTCCGCACCCCCGATCACAAAGGCCACATCCTGTCGCCCGTCCTGGGCCCATTTTGTCAGACATGCCGCAAATTCTGGCGATGTCATCAACGCACCGCGTTCATCCAAGGCCACAATCGTAGCTCCCTGCGGAATGGTGCGGGTCAGCAGATCGGCCTCGGCCGCTATGCCGCCGCCTTTTTTGTCTTCAACCTCATGCTCCACCACCAGGCCAATGCCAAAGGCGCGCCCGGTCCGGTCCATCCTTTGAAGGTAATCATCGACCAGATCACGCTCTGGCCCGGAACGCAGCCGACCAACGGCGCAGATGTGCAGCCGCACCGGCGGTCAGGCCCCGCGATGGGTGCTGCCGGGCAGCCACATCTTTTCTAACTGATAAAACTCACGCACTTCGGGGCGGAACACGTGGACAATCACATCGCCGGTATCAATCAGCACCCAATCGCCGGTTTCCTTGCCTTCCATCTTGGCAACCATCCGAAACTCTTGCTTTAGCCGGTCCGCAAGTTTTTCAGATATTGACGCAACCTGCCGGGTCGACCGACCAGAGCATATCACCATATAATCTGCCACGTCAGAGCGCCCGCGCAGATCAATCTGCACCACGTCTTCGGCTTTGTCATCGTCGACCGAGGCCAACACGGTGGCCAGTAGGTCTTCGGCGGTATAGGCACCGTCGGCACGGCTGGCGCGGGGGCCGACCGGCAAGCCGGTCACGGGATCAGAATGAGACAGGACAAAGTCCTCCGGTAAAGCATTGCAGCGTGGGATTTAGAATATCAGCGCGTCAGCGAAAGCTCAACATCGCGAAGCGGGCGGCATAGGCGCATTTGCAGGTATTGGCAAGCGCCGCCCGATATTGCCTTGGCCCGATGTGGCCCGGCCAATTTTCAAACCGGCCCGCGCTTGCCTGACCGATCAAACAGGCGTAAGGGGGCGGGCATGATCCGGTTTTGTAATATGGACGACCACAAGCGCATGCCTTGGCGCTTTGCCCGCGAAAACCGGTCGGTTCTTGCGCGCCTTTGAACCGCTTGCAGCGCTGCCCGCCGTTCCCATTCCCGTAGCTATCGAAAAGAGAGAGCCATGACTGCTTTCGTTCAAACCGCTCGCACCCTTTATGACAAGATCTGGGACGACCATGTTGTCCATCGCGCCGACGATGGCACCTGCCTTTTGTATATCGACCGCCATCTGGTGCACGAAGTCACCAGCCCACAAGCGTTTGAAGGCCTGCGCATGACGGGCCGCCGCGTGCGCAGCCCAGAAAAAACCATCGCTGTGCCCGATCATAACGTGCCCACCACGTTGGACCGCGCCAATGCCGCGACGATGACGGAAGACAGCCGCATTCAGGTAAATGCACTTGATCAAAACGCCCGCGAATTCGGGATACACTACTATCCGGTGTCTGATGTCCGTCAGGGCATCGTCCATATCGTTGGCCCCGAACAAGGTTGGACCCTGCCCGGCATGACCGTGGTGTGCGGCGACAGCCATACGGCGACGCATGGTGCCTTTGGCGCGCTGGCGCATGGCATCGGCACGTCGGAAGTGGAACATGTTCTGGCAACCCAAACGCTGATCCAGCGCAAGGGGCTGAACATGAAAGTGGAAATCACCGGCTCCTTGCGCCCGGGGGTTACCGCCAAAGACATCACCATGTCCGT
>JANPLZ010000128.1:0-35446 GCA_031422555.1 Cypionkella sp.
ACCGCTGGCCCCATTCATTTCCATGACTGGATGGGCAGCAGCTATGCGATCATTTTTAGTCACCCGCGCGATTTTACCCCTGTTTGCACCACAGAATTCGGTGCCGTGGCGCAGCTGGCCCCGGAATGGGCCAAGCGCAATACCAAGGTGATCGGCGTATCGGTGGATTCTGTAGCGGACCATGAAAAATGGAAACGCGACATTCAGGCATTTGGCGGAGCGGCTGCGGATTTTCCCATTATTGACGATTCGTCGCTAGCCGTGGCCAAAGCCTATGACATGCTGGCCGCCGATTACTATTTGCCAACAGAAGGCCGCACACCCGCACATTCGCAAACCGTGCGGACGGTGTTCATCATCGGGCCGGACAAAAAGGTTAAACTGACAATGAGCTATCCGATGACAGTGGGTCGCAACTTTGCCGAGATTTTACGGGCGTTGGATGCGGTTCAGGCCACCGACGGCGTGCCCCTTGCAACACCGGCAAACTGGCTTCCGGGTCAGGATGTGATTGTGGCGCTGTCGGTTTCCACCGAAGACGCCCGCACGCGGTTTGGCGAGTTGGATATAAAATTGCCCTATCTGCGCTTTGCCAAACAACCGGCGAAGCAAGCCTAGGGTTGCGACAGCCGGAACCGCTCGGTATCTGAAAGCTGGGCGGTGATGGTGGTCAGGATGACCGCGATAGCCTCATCGCGCGTTATCGGATCACCCGCCGATTTGCGCAGCCATAACCCGTCAATCATCGCACCGGCTGCCGTTTCGATGCGGCTGCCACGGGCAGACCCCACGACGCCCGCAAACACTGATGCCAGATTGGAATGCAGGCGGCGGTAAAATATCTTTTGCAGTTTTGCAAAACGCTGGTTTTTGGCAGTTGCAGCGCAAACCGAAACCCACGCCATCGCGACCGTCGGCTGATAGGCGTGGGCGGGAAAATTGCCCTCCACGATGGCCGTCAGACGGTCCATCCGGGTTTGCGCCAACCGCAACCTTGCAACAATATCCTGCAGCAAAAGCCGGTTGTTATACCGCACCATTTCAAACAAAACGTCATCTTTGCCCTTGAAATAATACAGCAATATCCCCGGCGACAGCCCCGCCGCCTGGCAAATGCGCGCTGTCGTCATGCCATCAAGCCCGTGCAGCATAAACACGCGATGCGCAGCGCCGACAAGTTCGGTGCGGCGCAGGTCTTCGATTCTGGTGCGTTTGATGGCGGGCAGCATAGATCTGACTACCATATAGAATTATTGAATACCTATACAATTATTTATATTGACGAATAAGTTTTTCCTGCCACGCTGATCTGAACGGAAGTAAAGGAGAGACTCATGCGCACGATCACGATGGCACTGTGCCTTGGCACAACTATTCTGACGGCAACATCCGCTTGGGCAACTGACCCGGAAAGCTGTGCGACGGTTACTATGTCCGATCTTGCCTGGACGGATATCATGCTGACCAACACGACTGCCGAAGTTATTCTGACGGCACTTGGCTATGCTCCAAGTCAAAAGGTATTGGGGCTGGATGTCAGCTTTGTTGCCTTGCGCGAAGGCGATATTGATATTTTTCAGGGCAATTGGCGGCCCGTGCAGAATGAGCAATACAAGCAATTCTTCGACGATGGCTCGGTCGAGGTTTTGGGCCTGAACCTGGCGGGCGCGAAATTCACGCTTGCCGTTCCGGATTATGTCGCGGCGGCAGGGGTGAAAAGCTACGGCGATCTGGCAGCACATGCCGACAAGTTTGACCGCAAAATTTACGCGATTGAACCCGGATCGAACCAGCCTTTGTTGGACATGGTGGCGCAAGACCGGCATGGGCTAGCGGGCTGGAGCATCGTTGAGACCAGCGAAGCGGGGATGTTGGCGCAAGTTGAGCGCTATGTTCCAGACCAAAAATGGATTGCGTTTCTGGCGTGGGAACCGCATCCGATGAACCTTACCTACAAGCTGACCTATCTGGACGGTGGCGATCTGGAATACGGCCCAAACTTTGGCGGGGCTACGGTGCATACCTTGGCGCGGCGTGGCTATGCCACTGAATGTCCGAATGTTGCCAAGTTCTACAGTCAGTTGGTGTTCGATCTGGCCTATGAAAACGTCGGCATGCAAAAAATCACGGGCGAAGGTCTGACCCCGGCAGACGCCGCCAAGGCGATGATTACAGCGCGGCCAGAGTTGTTGGAAGGTTGGCTGAAAGATGTGACAACGCTGGACGGTCAGCCCGGATTGCCGGTCGTCAAGGCCGCGTTGGGGCTTTAGATGGCCTTGATGCGGGCCGCAGTTCTGGACGGTTTCGGCCAACCGCTGCGGCTGATCAGCCTGCCTATTCCTGTGCCCGGTCCCGGCGAGATTTTGATCAGGCTGCAGGCCAGCGGTGTTTGCCACAGCGATGTTCATATCTGGCAAGGCGAAACCAAGCCCGCTGTCGCGCCTGATCCCTTTATTCTGGGTCACGAAGGCGTTGGAACTGTTGCTGCGGTGGGGATGGGTGTCAGCGAATGGGAAATTGGCGATCGGGCCGGGGCCGCGTGGTTGCACGATACGTGTGGCTGTTGCGAAATGTGTCTTGGCGGCAACGAAGCCTTTTGTGCAGCGTCGCGCGCGCATGGCTTTGATGTTGCGGGCAGTTTTGCCGAATACATGATTGCCAAAGCGGCGTTTGCCGTCAGATTGCCCGCCGGGCACGCCGCCGATCTGGCCCCTTTGATGTGCGCCGGCTTGACCGCCTTTGGCGCAATCGAGCGCGCGGCGCTGCAACACGGCGAGACATGCGCGATATTTGGCTGCGGTGGGCTTGGGCTTTATGCCGTGCAACTGGCAGCGCAGCGCGGAGCGAGGGTGATTGCAGTTGATACTGATCCGGCAAAACTGGCAACTGCTGCGCGATTGGGGGCTGGGTCAACCAAACTGGCGGTGCGCGATCTTGCCGAAAACTGGCCTGCCTGCGACCGTGCCCATGTCACTTTGAACTTCGCGCCAACCCCGCGCACTTGGGCGGCCATGGTCGCCGCAACCAGACCTTTGGGCAGGATCGTCGCCGCGGCTATGGTGTCTGAACCTGTGCCGTTAAATCAGGAATGGCTGACATGGACCGGCATTTCGATCACCGGCACCAGCGTCGGCAGCCGCGCGCAAATGGCGCAGCTGATGCAAAGCCATGCCGGGCAACCCCTGCAAAGTGCGGTTGTTGAAATTGGCCTGACCGGAATTTCTGCTGCTTTGGCTGATCTGGCTGCCGGTCGCGCTTTGGGGCGGTACTGCGTGGTTTTTTGACAGGCGGGGCAGATTTGACGAATCGCGGCGCAAGCGTAAAGGGACACCGCCCGATAACAGCTTTCGCATGAAACCTTGCAATCAAGTCAAGATGCGCGCCTAACTGATCAATCGACGCTGATTTGTCGGATTTGAACAAAAGCGGGGGTGAAATGCCGTTGCTGCGGTCAATGGTTTTATGGGCACTGCCGAAAGCGTGGCGTGAAAACGCCGAAGCCGACTCTCGACTTTGGCTTACCAAATGCACGGCTTGCGGCAATCTTAGCAATGTTTGGCTGTTGGGTGGAATGCGATGGCGTGCTGTGGGCAGGCCATTGACCGGTATGCGCTGTGCAGGGTGCCACAAGTTCAAGATGCACCGTATTTTCAAAGCCGAAGATGTATGAACTCGTCAAATTTATGAGGATGATATGAAACTTTTGATTGCCACAACCGCACTGATTCTGCTGACAAATTCGGCTTTTGGACAAGATATTGCCGGGCAATATCTGGTGGCGGGAACCAATTTGGATGGCTCGCCCTATACTGGCGAAGCCGAGATCACGCTGACAAGCGAATATACCTGCGAAATCGCTTGGGTGACCAACGATACCACATCCAGCGGCATCTGCATGCGATACGGCAACGCATTTTCGGCAGGTTACGAGTTGGGTGGCAAAGTTGGTCTGGTGATTTATCTGATCCAACCAAATGGCACGCTTGACGGCACCTGGACGGTTGCAGGGCTAAACGCGGTTGGCACCGAAGTGCTGACGCCAAAATAAAAGGCCCCGGATTTTCATCCGGGGCCAATTTGATACCGCCAAAGGGTGCTTACGCCTCTGCGCTTTCCGCGATTTCCAGCCCGGTTTCCTGATCAACCATCTTCATGCCCAACCGCACTTTGCCGCGATCGTCAAAGCCCAGCAGTTTGACCTTCACTTCCTGACCTTCTTTCAGGATCTCATTCGGGTGGTTCAACCGCTTGTTCGCGATCTGAGACACGTGCACCAAACCGTCACGCTTGCCAAAGAAGTTCACGAAAGCGCCGAAATCAACCAGTTTCACCACTTTGCCGGTGTAAACCTGGCCTTCTTCCGGCTCTGCCACGATCGACCAGATCATGTCATAGGCCTTCTTGATCGAAGCCGCGTCCGACGAGGCGATCTTGATGATCCCTTCGTCGTTGATGTCAACCTTGGCACCGGAAAGTTCAACGATTTCGCGGATCACCTTGCCACCCGAGCCGATCACTTCACGGATTTTATCGGTTGGAATCTGCATGGTTTCGATCTTGGGCGCATATTCGCTAAAGCCTTGTGGGGCCGACAGCGACTTGTTCATTTCGCCCAGAATATGCAGGCGGCCATCGCGGGCTTGGGCCAAGGCCTGCGCCATGATCTCGGGCGTGATGCCTGCGATCTTGATGTCCATCTGCATCGTGGTGATGCCGTTAGCGGTGCCTGCAACCTTGAAATCCATGTCGCCAAGGTGATCTTCATCGCCCAAGATGTCGGTCAACACGGCATAGCGGCCGTCGTCTTCCAAAATCAGGCCCATCGCCACACCGGCCACCGGTGATTTCAACGGCACACCCGCGTCCATCATCGACAGTGATCCACCGCAAACCGACGCCATCGACGACGATCCGTTGGATTCGGTGATTTCCGACACCAGACGCACGGTGTAGGGGAAGTCGGTTGCCGCAGGCAGAACCGCCTGCAACGCGCGCCATGCCAGTTTGCCGTGGCCAATCTCGCGGCGGCCCGGGGACCCTACACGGCCAACTTCACCCACCGAATAGGGCGGGAAGTTATAGTGCAAAAGGAAGTTCGACCGCGAATTGCCGTGCAGCGCGTCGATGATCTGCTCATCCTCGCCGGTGCCCAGCGTGGTAACAACCAGACCTTGGGTCTCCCCTCGGGTGAACAGAGCGGAACCGTGGGTGCGCGGCAAAAGACCAGTTTCGCACACAATCGGGCGCACGGTTTTGTTGTCACGCCCGTCAATACGCGCGCCACCATTGATGATGTCACCGCGCAGGATGGACGATTCCAGCTTTTTGATCGCTGATCCAAGGTTGATATCGGCCAGATCATCGGCAGACATTGCCGCTTTGATCGTGGATACAGCATCCGAAATCGCGGTGGTGCGCTCTTGCTTGTCACGAATGGCAAATGCCGCGCGCATCTGGGTTTCACCAGCGGTTTTAACTTTTGCATAAAGGTCGGAATAGTCGGGGGCCGAGAAATTGAACGGCTCTTTGGCGCAATCTTCGGCAAAGTCGATGATCAGGTCGATCACAGGCTGCATGGCTGCATGACCGAATTTGACGGCACCCAGCATTTCTTCTTCGGTCAGCTCATACGCCTCGGATTCCACCATCATCACGGCGTCTTTGGTGCCTGCAATGACCAGATCAAGCCGCTGATCAGGGTTGTTGCGCAGCTGATGCATGTCATCAACCGATGGGTTCAGCACGTAGTTGCCCCCGGTGAAACCAACGCGGGCAGCCCCGATCGGCCCCATGAACGGCACGCCGGAAATCGTCAGCGCAGCCGAAACGGCGATCATCGCGACGATATCGGGATCATTGGTCAGATCATGCGACAGCACGGTTGCCATCACCAGGACTTCGTTCTTGAAGCCTTCAACGAACAAGGGGCGGCACGGGCGGTCGATCAGACGCGATGTCAGCGTTTCTTTCTCAGACGGCCGCGCTTCGCGTTTGAAAAAACCGCCGGGAATTTTACCCGCGGCATAGTATTTTTCCTGATAATGCACGGTCAGCGGGAAAAAATCCTGCCCCGGCTTGGCGGCGCGGGCGTAGGTCACGTTGGCCATGACGGACGTGTCGCCCAAAGTGGCAATCACCGAACCATCGGCCTGACGGGCAATTTTGCCCGATTCCAGCGTAAGCGTTTCTTCGCCCCACTGGATTGATTTTTTAGTTACATGAAACATCGGTTTTCCTATCTTGCCGGGGGACCCTCCACCCGGCTGCAGTTGCGTCTGGGGTTTGCGGGGCCCCTGCCCGTTTCGTATGTTCAAAGTTTTGCCCGGACCTGCCGGGCCAAAAAGCAAGACGCGCCCCGGAAGGCGCGTCTTGGTAGATTAGCGGCGCAAGCCCAAACGCGAAATCAGCGAGGCATAGCGGGCGTCATCTTTGCTTTTCAGATAGTCCAGCAATTTGCGGCGCAGGGCGACCATCATCAACAAACCACGGCGGGAATGGTTATCCTTTTTGTGGCCTTTGAAGTGTTCGGTCAGCGTGGCAATCCGCGAGGAAAGAATAGCAACCTGAACTTCTGGCGAACCAGTATCGTTCTCTTTGGTGGCGTATTCTTTGATCAGACGGGCTTTTTCTTCGACGGTGATCGACATCGGGATCTCCTGTAAGAAGGGTGATGGCACAAGCCGGGATGTCGTCCAGCAGGGCCGTTGGCACCGCCATCTCGGGCGGATGTGCGCGTATAGGGGGAAATCGCCCAAAAGAAAAGTGCAAATTCAGCCGCAGCAGGGTGCGCATCCCCCGGCGATACACATGGCAATAAACCGTTTACCACACTGACAGAAACCTGACGTAGCCGCTAGGGGCGGGGGCAAATTCATGCTAGTATCGTTTATGAAATCTGCTTCCATTCCAATGGCTTGCGGGGAAATATGGTTAACGGCGCATTGGCATTTTCTGTGCGTGGCAGGTAAGGAGTTTGGCCGTGCTGGGGTTGTTTGGTCTGTTAGGCGCGCTGTTTGCGGGTGTGGTTGCCGATAGCGTGATGCGCCTTGGCGCCGATCCGGGCGACGGCGATGACGCGGTTGACGATACGTCGGCACAAGACGACTCCACCGAAATCCAAAGCATTTTTGCGATGTTTGGCCCGGTTGAAAGTGGTGGCGTGTCGGCGGACACCACAACCGGTCAGGGGTCTGGCACTGAAGAGGATGGCATGCCTCGGTCTGATGACGTGCCAGACCCAGCCGATGTGGCCTTGGATCTGACGGGCAGTGCTGCGGACGACAATTTGCAAGGCAATGGTGGCGATGACAGCCTTTCGGGTGCGGCCGGGGGTGATTTTCTGGCCGGACGTGATGGCGATGATCTGCTTGACGGCGGCGATAGCGATGACCATCTCTACGGTGGCGAAGGTGCAGACAGGCTGCTGGGCGGTGCGGGTGCAGATGTGCTGCATGCAGATGCTGGCCATGATGACCTGACAGGCGGCAGTGGTGCGGATTCCATGTTTGGCCACGCAGGCGATGATGCCCTTGATGGCGGCGCGGGTGATGACAGTCTGATGGGCGGCAGCGGGTTTGACAGCCTGCAGGGCGGCACCGGCAATGATCGTTTGGACGGCGGCTATGGCCGCGATCTTTTGGCGGGTGGCGGCGAATCTGACGTGGTCGATGGCGGCGAGGGCAGCGACACGCTGTGGGGACAGTGGCCCGACGAGGCTGATCTTGATCCAGATTTTCTGAACGGCGGCGGCGGTGATGATCTGTTGATGCTGGGTGCGGGCGATCACGGCCATGGGGGCGCGGGCGCAGATGTGTTTGCCCTGCTGGATATTGGTCCCAATGACCCGCCGATCCAGATCACCGATTTCAACCCGGATGAAGATGCTTTGGTGGTGCTTTACGATGCAGCCCAGCACCCCGATCCGCAGCTTCGCCTTGAAACGGATGCCAACAGCGGTGCGACCCGGCTGATGCTTGATGGGATCACGCTGGCCAATTTATCCAATGTCACCGTGATTGATCTTGGCGCAATCCTGTTGCGGGCAGCGTAGATTTTCAGGCTGCTGGGTCTGTAAGCCAAGGCTGTGGCTGCACTGCATAGCCAATATACAAGGGATGTTTCGGTTGCCCTGCTTGGGTAAGCCCCAGATGAAACAACGGCTTACCCGTTGCCCGCAGCAGTGTGCCAACCTGCGCACCCCTGCCAAGAAATACGCCATGGCTGCCCCAACCACAGATGATCTGATCGGCCCAAGTTAACGCATCACAAATTGCCTGATCGTTGTGCGGCCCAACCGGATCGGGCTGTGCGCGCATACGCTGCGGATCGGTGGCGCGGTAAGCAAAGATATTGGCAACCGCAAACGCGCCAAACCCCAAAGCCCGCGCGCGCCGCTCGCATCGTTCCACCGTCGGATCATTTTGCACTTCGGTCGCAGTCGATGGATTAAGCAGTATAAACAGGGCTTTGCGCCCCGCGACATGCCACTGGCGCGTCAAGCGATAGCGAAATTTCTGACAATCAGAATAAACCGCTACACTGTTGGCATCGCCCTTTTGATGCTGCCGTGTGATCATCCCACTTTACCCAGCGTCCCCATTTATACCGCGCCAACCCGCATTCGGGGGCCTCAATGGCCCGCGACATCGGCCCCGCTTGGCATCAGTTGAACACCCGGCTGGGGTGCAATTCACCCGATTTATAGATGCCCACCGCCACCGCGCGGCCTTGGTAACTGGCCCATGCCTCATCGCCATAGCCAACGGACGCGGTCAAAACCATGCCCGGATTGCCATTGCGCAACCGCGCAGCCCCTTCTGGCGTGCAGGGCAGTTCGGGCAAATCGGCCAAACCCAGTTCCAACGGCTTTAGCCAGGCATCCAGTTCGGCGGTTTTGGCCAGCCGGTCTATTTCGGCAAGGCTGATCCCTTCAGCCGCGGTAAATGGCCCCGACCATTCGCGCCGCAACCATTGCACATGCCCAAGACAGCCCAAAACCTGCCCCAGATCGCGTGCAATCGACCGCACATATCCGCCCTTGCCGCACACCATTTCCAGCTCGATATGGTCGGCGTCGGGACGCGACAGCAACGTCAACCGCTCTATCCACAAATCGCGCGGCGCCAGATCCATCGCCTCGCCTTCACGCGCCAGATCATAGGCGCGCGCGCCATCGACCTTGACTGCGGAAAACTGTGGCGGCACTTGCTGAATCGCGCCGCGAAACGCCACCAAAGCGGTGTCAATCTGTGCATCGCTTGGCCGCGAGTGCGCCACGTCGATCACACTGCCTTCGGCATCATCGGTGGTTGTCGCAGCCCCAAAGGTTACGACAAACCGGTAGCATTTTAGCGCATCGGTCACAAAGGGCACGGTCTTGGTGGCCTCGCCCAGCGCAATCGCCAGCACGCCGGTCGCCGCCGGGTCAAGCGTGCCCGCATGGCCCGCTTTTTGGGCATCCATCGCCCATTTGACTTTGTTGACAACCGTGGTCGAGGTGACACCCGCCGGTTTATCAACCACCAGCCAGCCCGAAATTGCCCTGCCTTTTTTCGTGCGCGCCATTGCTGCCCTACCCCTGCAAAGCCCGCCTGCTAGACCCGCAGGGCCGCGCCGTCAACCACGCGGCACCACAACGCCAACAATCGGCCCCATCGGAAAGCCCCCATCATGGCGGTCAAGCAGCGGCGCATAAAGCCGTGAGATTGAACCATCGAAGTATAAAGCGTTCCGCAGTTGCAGGTGATCGCGGAAAAATCTTGCAAATGTGTGAAAGTTCACCGCGGCATTCGAGATGGCAAATACTGCCCGCTGCCCGTCGTCCGACACCCCAACCCCGTTGCGGATATTGACCGAATCTGAGGTGGCCAGGAATTTCGGATGCAAATCACCGTCGATCACCAACATCGGCCCGGATTGGCTGGCATAGACGCAAGTGGGTTTGGCGGCCACATAGGTCAGGCTTTCCAGCACCGAAAACGTTGTCCCGACACAAAACACCCCGTTGGGCAACAGCCCAAAATTGCCCGGCCCGTCACTGGTGATCAGCCCGGAGCTTGCAGCACCACCTTCGACATACAGTCCCACCGGGGCCAAATCCCGGTGAAACATCCCGGCATTCATGGCAAAAGCCAAGGTCAGGCCCCGGGGTTCCAACGCCGCATTGATTGCCGAAAAACTGCCATAGGGGCCATCAGGGCCAGCCTGAAACAGCCGCAAATCTTCGCCCAAAGCCACTTCGCAGGTCGTGTAGGACACGGATTCAAAGGTAACATCGACGCAAACTGCCGCCTGCAATGGCCAACCAATCCACAGCAAAAGCCAGATCAGTGCGCCGCGCATGTCCTAATCCTTTGCGGCATCGTCGCCCTCTTGCACATCCGGGGCTGCCAGATCGCGCTGCACCACCGGGTTGGAAAACAGCCGGCGGGTTTCGTCCAGCCGATCAAAGGTTTCATCCGCCCGAAACCGCAAATCCGGTGAATGCTTTAACGTCATCTCAGCCGAAACCCTGTGGCGCAATTCCCATTTGTTGCGCGACAAGGCGGCAATCGCCTCGGCAACGGACGCGCCGCCCATCAAGGGCATCACGTAGACGGTGGCGATTTTCAGATCGGCAGAAACCGAAACTTCGCCAACCGTGATGTACATCCGGTTCAACTCGGGGTCGTGAATTTCCCCCCGGCTAAGCAGATCAGACAGGGTGCGGCGGATCAATTCGCCGACGCGAAGTTGCCGTTGAGACGGGCCATTGGCCGATTGGGTGCGCTTGTTTGCCATGCCGTCCGTTTACGCAGTTTTGCAGCAACCCGCAACGGCGGGCTTTCATGGATCACAGATAGGCGCTATTGGGCATCAAACAGGAGAATGTGCATGGATCTTCCGGGCTTTGTGATCACCGGGGCCTCGGGCCGCATGGGGCAAATGCTGGTGCAGGCAATTTCCGCAAGCCCGGCCGCGCGGCTGGTCGGCTGTGTGGAACGCAGCGGCCATGCGTGGATCGGCGCAGACATTGGCACGGCAATGGGCGGGGCACCTTTGGGCGTGGCGGTAAGCGATGACCCGCTAGAGGCGTTCGCGCGCGCCCAAGCCGTGATTGATTTCACCACGCCCGACGCGACGGTGTCCTTTGCAGCCCTTGCCGCCCAAGCCCGCGCTGTGCATGTGATCGGCACCACGGGGCTGGACGCCAGCCATCACGCAGCCCTTGATGCCGCCGCGCGCCATGCCGTGATCATTCAGGCCGGCAATATGAGCCTTGGGGTCAATCTGTTGGTGCGCTTGACGCAAAAGGTGGCGCAGGCGCTGGACGCTGATTGGGATATCGAAGTGGTCGAGGCACATCATCGCAAAAAGGTAGATGCCCCGTCAGGCACCGCCCTGATGCTGGGGCAGGCTGCGGCCATCGGGCGGGGCGTTGCGTTGAAAAGTGCCATGGTGTCTGGACGCGATGGGATTACGGGTGCGCGGGTGCAAGGCAGCATTGGCTTTTCAGCCATTCGGGGCGGCGATATTGTGGGCGAACATGACGTGATCTTTGCCGCCGACGGCGAACGCATTGTTTTGCGTCATCTGGCGACAGACCGGGCAATTTTTGCCCGTGGCGCGCTTAAAGCCGCCCTTTGGGGCCAAAATCAAAAGCCCGGCCGCTATGACATGATGGATGTGTTGGGACTGTAAGCGTATTGTCCATTACGCAGATTTAGCCCGGACGGCTGATTTTGCCGATCAATGTGAACCAAGCGTTAAAAATCTGCGTATGATGTGCAGTAATGATGTCTGGGGATAGATATGTTTCGTTTTGCAATCGCCTTTGCCGCGCTGACGGCTTTGCCCGTCCATGCCAATGACTTTGCCAAAATCACCGCCAAATCCGATTTTCTGAAACTGGTCGATGGACGCGATCTGCGCATCGGCATGTTCAACTTGACGCTGCAACTGCGCACCGACGGCACGATCGAAGGTAGTGCTTTGGGCTGGGACATCACCGGATCATGGGATTGGAAAGACGGCTATTTTTGCCGCGAAATGGATTGGAGCGGGAAGGCCATCGACTATGATTGCCAATTGGTCGAAGCCCGCGGCACTGAAAAGCTGCGCTTTACCGTTGACAAAGGCACGGGCGATTCCGCGTCCTTTGACATCCGCTAGGCCCCATTCAGAAATCTATCGCCAAGCCTTTTTTCTCCCAATCGCCATAGCGGACGGGTTCGGGGCCGTTGCGGCCACCCAATTCCGGCGGCATTTCAGGTTTCGCCAATTTGCGGCGCGCTTCGGCTTCGGCCAAGGCACGGATGGCGGCGGCGGGCAGGTCTGGTTGATCGGGCAACATGGGCTTTCCTTGCGGTGCGTCTTGCCTTGATATACGCGCAGGCGAACAAACGACAAGGGTTGGGGCGCATGGCAGAGGGTTTGGTGGCACGGGGTGCTGCGGTATCGTTGCTGATGGCGGTGTTGGAAGATGGCCAGCCGCTGAATCAGGTGCTGGACGCGCAAGGCCCGATGGCCCTGCTGGCCCCGGCAGACCGCGCCCGCGCGCAACGGTTGGCGGTGCAGGTTTTGCGCCAGTTGGAACGGGTTGACGCGCTGCTGTCACCAGCGTTGCGCAAAGTGCCGCCGATGGCGGTGATGAATATACTGCGGTTAGCGGTGACGGAACTGAGCGGCGGCGCTGCAGCGCATGGCGTGGTAAACTCGGCCGTAGAACTGGCACGCCGCGGCAATCGCACGCAGCACATGACCGGGTTGGTGAACGCGGTGTTGCGCGCCCTGCCCGAAGGGGCCGCCCTGCCCGGCCCACCGCAACGACTGCCGCGCTGGCTGCGCCAACCGCTGGTGCATGCGCATGGCCGCGATGTGGTGACGGCGATTGAGGCGGTGCATGCAACTGCGCCACCGCTGGATCTTACCTTGCGCGGCGGCGAGGCCCCCGACGGCACTTTGCTGGCAACCGGCAGTTTGCGCCTGACCGATCCGGGGCAAGTGTCTGCCTTGCCCGGATACGCGTCCGGGGGCTGGTGGGTGCAAGACGCTGCCGCCGCGATGGCCGTGCAGCTGCTGGGCGTCAAACCCGGCGACCGCGTGTTGGACCTTTGTGCAGCGCCGGGCGGTAAAACCTTGCAACTGGCGGCCCTTGGCGCGGATGTGACGGCGCTTGATATTTCGGGGCCGCGTATCGCGCGGGTGGCGGAAAATCTGGCCCGCACCAAGCTGGCGGCAAAACTGGTGACGGCGGACGCTTTGTCTTGGCAACCCGACGCACTGTTTGATGCCATTTTGCTGGATGCGCCATGTTCGGCCACCGGCACCATCCGCCGCCACCCTGACCTTCCGTTTATCAAGGACGGATCGGAACTGCCCGCCCTGATCGCCTTGCAAGCCCAGCTTTTTGACCGCGCCGTGGGGTTTCTGAAGCCCGGCGGCCGATTGGTGTTTTGCACCTGTTCCTTGCTGGCCGACGAAGGCGAGGCGCAATTGGACGCGGCACTGTTGCGCCATCCCGGCCTGCGCGTAGTGACGCCCGGTTTTGCAGGCATTCAGCCCGCATGGATCACGCCAAAGGGCGGATTGCGGCTGCGACCCGACTATTGGGCCGATGTCGGTGGCATGGACGGATTCTTTATGGTCTGCGTGACGACAGGCTGATCAGCCTTTCTTCGGCGCAAAAATCCGGTAATAGGCCCAGTCCGGCAAGAACTGCGATCCGCGAAACAGCCACGAAAACACCCGCGGAAAGCTGGACTTGAAGGCGTTTGACCGCATCAACGCCATCATGGCTGCCGCGGCCTGGTCCGGCTCCATCAGGAACGGCATCGAAAAGTCGTTCTTTTCGGTCAGTCTGGTGCGGATAAACCCCGGATTACCCAGTTGCACCTTCACCCCGGTGCCGCGCAGATCGGCATAGAGACATTCGGCCAGCGCCATCACCCCCGCCTTGGACGCCGCATAGCCCACCGCACCCGGCAAGCCGCGAAAGCCTGAAAGCGATCCGGTGATCACCACATGCCCGTGGCCGCGCGCCACCATGCCCGGCACCACTTCGCCCAAAACCCGCGCGCACCCGGTAAAGTTGACGTCGCACATCGCCGTCACCGCTTTGGCATCCCACTCCTGCGCTTTGGTCGGCCAATACACCCCGGCCAAAAATACCACACCATCAACCGCCCCTACCGCGCCTGCCGCACGGGCCACCGACGCCTGATCGGCCACGTCCATCGGCACCGCTTCGGCCTGTCCCGGCAGCGTGGCCACCGCTTTTGCCAACCCATCCACGGACCGGGCCGACAAGATAACCGACGCCCCGGCGGCTGCCAATTGCTGCGCCAAGGCCAGCCCCAAGCCTTCGCTTGCCCCAACCAACCAATATCGTTTTCCGGTAAAATCCATTGCTTGTCCGATCACGCCGCTGTGGTGGGCATAGGGCGCATGGTAGCCACCAATTCGGCCACTGTGATGCCGAATTTGGTAAACTGGCTGCGATTCATGATGGTGCCATTCTCGGCCAGATACATCCAGTCATTCACCTTTAACACATGCCCCCCCGACGCGGCTGGCAGCCTGATATTATACCGCATCTGGGCAATCGGCCCCGATACAAATCCCTTCCCAGTGCCGACCAGATCATCGGCTTCGGCCTTCAGCGTGCCGTCATTGCCATACGTCAACCGCCACTGCCGCACTTGGCTGTCGCCGTTGCTGTAGTGGAAGATTTCATTCAATACCCCGCAATTGCCGTCCCAGACGCCTTCCATCTTGGCCACAAACCGCGACGACACCCGCCCCAAAGGCCCGTAGATCACGCCTTCGCACAGGATCGGACCGTTCAGATGGGTGCGCGGATCAAACCCCGGGACTTGTCCGGCAAAGTCTGACGGCTTTTGCGTGTGAAAGCCGGTCAGGCGCATTTTCGCGATCAGCACAACCAAGGCGGTGGCGACAGCCATCAGGGCGGCAAGTAAAGGCGTCATAAGTCATGCTTTCTCAAAAGGAATAAAGGTTAGCAACAGCAGCGCAATCGCCTTCAACGCGCAGGGCACCGCTGCATACAGCAGTGATAAAACCCCCAGAACCGCCGGGCTGTTTTCGCCACCCGAAGTAAAACCCGCCCATTGCAACGCGGGCAGCAGTGTTGCCGCCGCAAGCGCCAGAGACAGTTTAGAGACAAACGACCACAGGCCAAACCCGGCACCTTCGTTGCCCAGGTCGGCCAGACGGCGGGCGAAAATTGCGGGCAACAACACCATATCGGCCCCCAACGCCGCCCCCGAGGCCGCCGAAATCAGCCCAAACGCCAACCACTGCCCGGTTCCCAACCCGTAGGCCCACAGAAAGCTGACAATCGCCAAAGCCATTCCCGCCAACAGAATCTGCTTTTCGCCGTAAACCTGTCCGGCTTTGCTCCACATCGGGGCGGTGATCGCGGCGCTAAGAAAGAATACCAGCAAATAGGCCCCGGCGGCATACGGCAGACCAAGGCGACTTTCGACAAAAAACAAAAACAGCGTTGATGTCACTGCAACCGGGGCGGCGTTGATCAGCGCCAACAGCAGCAGTCGTCGCGCGGTCGGATCGGCGAGTGCGGGGCGAAACACCGCAAAAACGGACGCAGGTGGTTGTGCGCTGATGGTATAGCCACCACGCCACGCACGGTGCATCGCAAACGTCGCGGTCAGGGCCAACAGCGCAAATCCAACGGCAAATCCGACAAATGGCGCTTCAAACGCAGCGCCCAATACCACCGGGGCGACGGCGGCTAAGGAAACCCCGATCAACGACCCGGTTTCGCGCCACCCCGCCAGCCGCAGATGCCCGCGACCGCCAAGTTGCGCCGCAAGTTCAACGCCTTGGGCGTAGAACACGATGGTCAGGAACGAAAACGCCGAAAACAATCCGGTCAGCGTGATGGCAAACCACAGCAATGGCGCGATCGGTGGCACGATGGCAAACAACCCCACCATCGACACGATCAAGACCCCCACCGACCAGATCACCCAAGTCGCCCGGCGGGCGCGGGTAACTTCGGCCAACCATCCAAAAAGCGGATCCTGCACCACATCAATCAACCGCAGCAGCGCCAGAACACCGCCCAACGTGGCAAGGTTGACCCCATAGCTGTCGACATAAAATTTTGGTGCATGGATATAAATTGGCAAGCCTGCGGCGGCGATCATCGCGGCAAACAACGACCACGGCCACAACACCGGGACTGGGGCCGGCGTCTTGGCAACTGCGGCGGCGCTCACCGCGATACCTCATCCACGGGCGGCACCGGCGGGGCGCGATAGCTGGCGCCTTTGAAAAACAATTTCAGCGCCTGCCAATGGATCAGCGCCAACACCCGCCGCGATCCAAATGGACGACGCAGGCAAGCCGCCAGAATTGCCCGATTGGTCAGCGGCATCCGCCGTCCCGTCAGTGTGGCAATCAACCCGCCCGCGCCAGCGGTATAGTCGATCCAGATGCCAATGCGGTCGGGCCGGATATCAAAGCGAAACTGGTAGCCACCCGCGACAGGTTGAAACGGCGAGACGTGAAAGATTTTCTGTGCGGCCAAGGTGTCTTCGCGGGCAATCGCCGCCCGGTCTTCGCGGTGGCACAGATACGAATGACGCTCTCCAAATGTATTTGACACTTCGGCAATCACCACGCGCAGCGCGTCTTGCCGATCATAACACAGCCAGAACGACACCGGATTAAACACATGCCCCAACACGCGCGGCTGGGCCAACAACTCTATCCGGGCTTGCCCCGGCAAATTATGGTTCAGCAACACCTTGCGCACCCACGCGACCCCCTGCCCCGCCTTGGGCGAACCACCATGATCTGCATCATGCAGCGACGTCAGATTTCCACGATTGCGCGAAAACAGCGTCGGCCCCACGGCTGTTTCGGGGTTCAAAAGCACATAGTCCACGCCGTAACTGAACCGGTTATCGACCGACCCTTTGCGGCCATGAAAGGTTGTGCCTTGAATATGATCGACCCCTGTCATGCCGCTTTGGCAACCCCGCCACGCGCCAGCATCAACTGAGCCACGTCAACGGCGCTGCCAAAACCGTCTTCGTGAAAGCCGTTTTTCATCCATGCCCCGCAATACCACGTGTTGCGCGCACCATTCATCGCCCGCACTTGCCCTTGGGCGGCCACCGCCGCGAAATCGTAAACCGGGTGACGAAAGCTGACCTGATCATAAATCAACTCTTGCCGGATCGGACTGTTGGAATTCAGCGTCACAAACAGCGGATCGTCTTTAGGGATGGGTTGCAGTGAATTCATCCAGTAGGTCAGATCAATTTTGTCGCTCTGTGCGCCGGCCGGTTCGGTATACACCCACGAGGCCCAGCATTTGCGCGATTTTGGCATGACGTTTGCATCGGCATGCAGCACGGCGGAATTGGACTGATAGCGCACCGCCCCCAGCGCGCGACGTTCCTCGGGGGTGGGATCAGACAACAGCATTAACGCATCATCGGAATGCGCCGCCAACACCACGTCGTCAAACTGTTCCCATTCCCCGCCAACCGCGCGGACGTAGGCAAAACCGGCTTCGCGTTTTATCCCGGCAATCGGGGTGGCAAGCCGCAGATCAACCTTCTGGCGCAGCAATTCTGATTGCAACCGGCGAACATATTCGATCGACCCGCCACGCACGGTGAACCATTGGTGTTGACCGGTCAGGCTCATCAAGGCGTGATTCTTGAAAAATCGGATCAGGGCCTGGGCTGGAAAGTTTAGAATACCCGCGCTGGGCGTTGACCAGATCGCCGCCGACAGCGGCAAGATATAATAGTCGCGAAACCACGGCCCGGTGCCAAGATTATCCAGCAAACTGCCGATGGTCAGGTCCGGGTCATTGGCCGCAGCCACGGCATGCTTGTTGAAATACAAAATGTCCCGGCACATCCGCAAAAACGCGGGGTTCACCAGATTGCTTCGCTGCGCAAACAGCGCATCGACCGAGGCCAACGCATATTCCAACCAACCCCCGCGGATCGACGCCCCAAAGCTCATGCTGCTTTTCGCGACGGGGACGTTCAGCTTTTCAAACAAGGCCACCAGATGGGGGTAGTTCACGCGATTGTAGACGATAAAGCCGGTATCCACAGGTTGATCGCCGCGCTTGCCCGCAAGCACCGTTCGCGCGTGACCACCCAGTCGAGCTTCGGCCTCAAACAACGCCACATGGCAGTCATCCGCCAACAAATGCGCCGCAGCCATCCCCGAGATGCCGCCGCCAACAACGGCAACGCGACGGATGGGATTGAACGGGTCAAGCAGCGGCATTCGATTTTCCTTATCAAAACGTGTCTAAAATACGTTCGGCTGATCACATCGGATCAATTTGCATACGGGGTTACAAACTTCCAGCACCCGCGGCGATCAAGCGATCTGCCGAACGGGAATGTGATCCAATCGGCCAGAGCTGGCGTAAGCAGTTTATGAACCTTGACGCGCCCCTTCTTGACCGTTCCTATGCCCCTGCACTGGGCAGGCGCAGCGTTGACGCTGCAGCAACCGGCGCGCGCAGTGAAGGACGGGCTGGGGTGTCATCAGACAAAGTTGAGGTTGACTGGGCAGGGCTGCTTATTGCAGTGCGCGATTTTCAGGACAAAACCGCATTTGCGCAGATTTTTCGCCACTTTGCCCCGCGCGTAAAAGGGTTCCTGATGAAGTCAGGCACGGATGCTGCCTTGGCGGAAGAATGTGCGCAGGACGTGATGGCGACCTTGTGGCAAAAGGCGCATTTGTTCGATCCATCGCGGGCGTCGGTGGCCACTTGGGTGTTCACAATCGCCCGGAACCGCCGCATTGATGTGGCCCGCCGGGCGCGCCGCCCTGAACCCGAAATTCTTGATTGGGGCCCGGAAGGCGAACCCGATCAAGCCGATGTTTATGAAATTGCCCAAGAAACCAAACGTCTGACCGATGCTTTGGCAGGACTTCCCGAAAAACAAAAAGCGCTGATCCAGCGCGCCTTTTACGGTGATCTTTCGCACAGCGAAATCGCCGCCGAGACTGGTCTGCCCTTGGGCACGATCAAATCCCGGATCAGACTGGCGCTGGACCGGTTGCGACAAACGATGAGCTGAGGCACCCAGAACATGTCTATGACGATACGGCACCACCTGACCGACCCTTTGTTGATTGCCTATGCGGCGGGCAATCTGCCCGAAGCCTTTGGGCTGGCCATAGCGACCCATGTGTCGATGTGCGACGAGTGTCGCGCGCGGCTGTGCGCCTTTGAAGCGGTGGGCGGTGCAGTGATTGACACCTTGGAAAGCGTTGAGATGGCCGATGGCAGCCTAGAGGCCGTCATGGCCCGCGCCAGCATGGTGGACCGCGTGGCAGTGCCGCCGACTGTGCGGGCGCGGAAATCATCGGGGGCCGTGCCGTCGCCGCTGACAGACTATGTCGGCAGCGATTTTACGGCAGTGAAATGGCGGCCTTTAGGCATGGGGGTGCGGCAGGCGATCTTGAAAACCGGGCCGGGGGCGTCGGCGCGACTGTTGTATATCCCGGCGGGCCAGGCGATGCCCGACCACGGCCATCGCGGCATGGAATTGACACTGGTGCTGCAAGGGGCGTTCAGCGATGCCGAAGATCGTTTTGGTCCGGGTGATATCGAAATTGCCACCGCTGATCTGGAACACACCCCTGTCGCCGAGGCCGGAGTGGCCTGCATATGTCTGGCCGTGACAGATGCGCCGTTGCGGTTCATGGGGCTGATCCCGCGGCTGCTGCAGCCATTGTTCCGGATTTAATCGCTTGACGGACAAGCCCGCGCCAGTTTGATGTTGGCGCGGATTAAATGGCGCGCCTACCCATATAGTTTGACGACAATCACCGGACCACCGGGTGCGATGACAAGTGCCCCGTCGGTGACAATCATATCGTGCCGCGCCAGTGTTCGTCCGTTAACCGCCGCTTGTTCCAACGCAAACACCACCACTGTGCCACCACCAGCCATGCTTGCCCCGGCGCGGATAACCTGCACTTGCGGCAAAGCCAGCCCTTGCGCAGTCATCACGTTGAAATCATCCGACGGCGCGGTCACCCCTACCGCACGCACCGCCAGATCACCCGCAAAGGCCACGGGCACCAATGGCCGCGCAGCCAAGACCCCCATCGGCCCCTCCAGATCAAAGCCGGGGCCAGAGATTACGGTCAGGTTGCGCTCGATCCCGGCAAAAATTGAAAAATCGCCGTCTTCGACCACGCTGGCCCGCGACAACCGCCATTTTAGCGCGCCACCGTCGTCAACCCGCAGCATTTCTACGGTTGTCCCCCGGCCATTGGCCCAAGGCATGCTGCGGTAATCGGCGGCGGTCAGGTGGCGCATCATTCCGCGGCTTGCGGCCCAAGCGTGGCAATCACCGCCGGGGCCGGTTCGTTTGACAGTTCTTCGAAATCAAAATTATCTAACCTTCGCGCCCGGCGGCTGGCCTTATCGGATGAGACCTTGATCTCTTCGATATCGCGCGCCGCCTGACCAAAATGGCGGTCAAGATTGCCCACGCGCTCTACCAGCCGGTCCACATCCTTATACAACTCGCCCAACTCGCGCCGGATCGCGCCTGCCTGCTCGCGCATCCGCGCATCTTTCAACACCGCCCGCATGGTGTTCAGCGTCGCCATGCAGGTGGTCGGGGACACGATCCAAACCCGGGCCGCAAAACCTTCGCGCACAACCTCGGGATAGTTTGAATGCAGTTCGGCATAAACCGCCTCGGATGGCAAAAACATCAGCGCGCCATCGGCGGTTTCCCCTTCGATGATGTATTTCTCGGAAATCGCCTTGATATGCGCGCGCACCGCTGCCCGCATCATCCGCTGGCCTTCAACCACTTGCGCCGGGGTTTCCGCCCGTCGGAGCGCTTCGTAAGCCTCAAGCGGGAATTTCGCGTCGATCACGATCGGGCCGGGCGGATTGGGCAGATGCACCAGACAATCGGCACGCTTGCCATTCGAAAGCGTCGCCTGCATCGTATAGGCATCGCTGGGCAGCGCTTTTTGCACGATGTCATTCAACTGAATTTCGCCAAACGCCCCGCGCGCCTGTTTGTTCGCCAGAATGTCTTGCAGGTTCAACACATTGCCCGACAGTTTTTCAATGTTGGCCTGCGCTTTGTCGATGGTTTCCAACCGTTGCTGCAATTCCCCCAGACTGCGCGCGGTGCGGGTAGAGGTGCCGTGCAAGGACTCGCCCATTTGCCGCGACACTTCGGCCAGCCGTTGCTCCATCAACTGCAACATTGCAGCCTGGCTGACCACTTGGGTTTCCGAGACATGGTGCAGCCCACCGGCCAGCCGTTCCTGACCATCTGACAGGGATTGCACCCGCTGGCCCAGCCAGCCCAATTCGCGCATCAGCGGATCGGCCATCGTGGCCGACCGTCCCGCCGCGCGCAAAATCAGGATCAGCAACACCGCCAACACCAAGGCGGCACCCGCGATCACCAAAACCTCGGGGGCGTTCCACGCATAGGTTTGGCCGAAAAGCGTAATCATCGGCGTCCAAACAGCCTTTCGATATCAGCAAGTTTCAATTCCACATACGTCGGGCGGCCATGATTGCATTGGCCTGAATGCGGCGTGGCTTCCATTTCGCGCAACAGCGCATTCATTTCTTCGGCCCGCATCTGGCGGCCCGACCGCACCGAGCCGTGACAGGC
Organism: Cypionkella sp.; assembly: GCA_031422555.1. Classification (GTDB taxonomy): domain Bacteria; phylum Pseudomonadota; class Alphaproteobacteria; order Rhodobacterales; family Rhodobacteraceae; genus JANNAT01. Next base: position 21,672 of record JANPLZ010000128.1, read on the forward strand.
CATGCGGCTAAGGATGGCATCCATTTTCGCCTGAACCGATTGGCTGCTGCCCTGATCGGTCAATTCGTCCAGCACATCGCGCAACAGCGCCGCCGCTGATACCGTGCCCAAAATTGCCGGGGTTTCGCGCACAGCAATGGCCGAGCCGCCAAACGGTTCGATCGTCAGACCAAGCTGCGCCAGATCAGACGCATGGGCCAACAATCGGCTGGCATCGGTTGGCGAAAGATCAACGATTTCCGGGATCAGCAAAGCCTGCGCCGCAATGCCCGCCGCATCCCGCTGACGTTTCAGGCGTTCATAAACCAGCCGCTCATGGGCCGCATGTTGATCGACAATCACCATCCCGCTGGCAGTTTGGGCTATGATATAGTTTTGATGCACTTGCGCCCGCGCGGCCCCCAAGGGCAGGTCTACCCCGGCATCAGAGGCAGCTTCAAACCGGGCCGACGGATTTTCGGCAAATCCGTTCCCCCCCGCGTATGGGATCACAGGGTCAGGGGCCTGAAAGGCATAGCTTTGCGCAAGGCTGCCTTGGCCGGGGCGGTCCATCTGGTAAATCCGCGCCTCGGGCCGCATCGCCGCCAAGGTTGCATCGCCAACCGTCGTGCTGGCCCGGTGGCCCGCCGCCGACAAGGCGGTGCGCAAGCCGGTGATGATCAAACTGCGCGCGGCTTCGGGTTCGCGAAACCGCACTTCGGATTTTGCCGGATGCACGTTTACGTCGACCCTTTCAGGATCAACGATCACATTCAACACCGCCGCCGGGTGCCGATCCCGACTGAGAAAATCGAAATAGGCCACCCGCAGTGCCCCCAACAGCAATCGGTCCAGCACCGGACGGGCGTTTACAAAAACAAATTGCTGCACCGACGATCCGCGCGAATAGGTCGGCAAGGCCGCATAGCCGGTCAGGCGCAAACCCTCGCGTTCGACGTCAATTTTTAGGGCATTGTCGATGAAATCCGTGCCCAAAACACCCGCAAGCCGCACTTGCAATGCGGCCATGACATCCCCCGTCGCAGGATCGGCCCGAAAAAGGACCCGGGGGGCTGCCCCTTCGACACTTTCGGTCAGGGTAAAGCCAACCCGCGGCTGTGCCATGGCCAAGCGGCGCACTACATCGGCAATCGCCTGGGCTTCGGCCCTGTCACTGCGCAAAAACTTCAACCGCGCCGGGGTGGCATAAAACAGATCGCGCACTTCGATCACGGTGCCGCGGGTCATCGCGGCGGGGCGAACGGTGTCGATCCGGCTACCGGCGACCGTCAGGCTTGCCCCGTCGTGCCCTTCGGCGCGCGACGTGATCGTCAGCCGCCCGACAGCGCCCAGACTGGCCAAAGCCTCACCACGAAAGCCGAAAGACCGGATGTTCAGCAAGTCTGACCCGTCAATTTTCGACGTTGCGTGACGGGCCAAGGCCAATGGCAAATCGGCTGGCGTCATCCCACAGCCATCGTCAGTAACCCGGATCAACGCCTTGCCGCCCGCCGCAAAATCAATAGAAATGCGCCGCGCGCCCGCGTCCAGCGCGTTTTCCACCAACTCTTTGACTGCAGAAGCCGGACGCTCGACCACTTCGCCAGCCGCAATCCGGTTGATTGCCGACTCGTCCAGATGCCGGATAACCGGGCGCTGCGTTTCGCCTATGTGGGTGGAAGCGTGGATCATGCCACCACCAATAGCAGGTGCGCCGCCATTGGGCCACAGATTCGCTATTCTGACGGCGTGACACCAACAGGTTGGCCCACCACGATAAACGCCAGATCATTCGGTTGAAACAGCCGGGCGGCCACCCGTTTCATATCCGCCATCGTCACCGCCTCGACCCGCGCGTTACGGGTTTTGGGATAATCCGCGGCCAAACCCATGACCTGCATGCCGACAAGAATCGACGCAATCGTGCCATTGCCATCAAACCGAAGCGGATACGACCCCGTCATATAGGTTTTCGCAGTGGTCAACTCTTCGTCGGTCACGCCATCGGTGGCAATTCTGGCCCATTCGGCGCGGATCACATCAATGGCTTCGGCGACTTTGTCGTTGCTGACTTGAAACTGACCCACCAAGGATTCAGCGTGATCATAGCTGGCAAGCCCGGTGCCAATACCATAGGTCAGCCCGCGCTTTTCGCGCACTTCGGTCATTAGTCGCGCCCCAAACCTGCCACCACCAAAAATTTCGTTCAACAATGACGCCGCAAAGTAATCCGGATCGTCAAACCGAATGCCGCCATGGCCAAACAGCACCACCGATTGCGGACCGGGGAAATCCTGCACCTTAACCCCGGCCTTGATCATCATTTCGGCCTTGCCGGGTTGAGCCGCCCCAGTTGCGGGCAAATCACCCAGCACGGAATCCAGCAAAAGCCCCAGTTCAGCCGCCGAAATATCACCTGCTGCAGCAACGGTTATCCGGTCGCGCGCCACAGATGCGGCAAAGGCTGCAACAATATCATCCCGGGTCAATGCGGTGACGCTGGTCACCGTGCCATCGCCGACAGTAGCATAGGGGTGGTCGCCAAAACTGCGGGCGCGCGAAAGATTACCCGCAATCGCGTCTTGATCTTTTTCATCGTTGCGCAACCCTGCCAGAACCTGCCCGCGCACCCGGTCCACCGCCACCCGATCAAACCGCGGCGCCACCAACGCCTGTTGCAACAGCGCCATCGCCTGATCGCGATTTTCGGTCAAAAAACGCGCTGAAACCGAAACGCCATCCTGATCCGAACCAAAGCTGAATTCCGCCGCCAAAGCATCGCGTGCTGCCGCAAAACCCTGACTGTCAAGATCGCCCGCGCCCTCTTCGATCAGCGCCGTCATCAGGTTTACCGCGCCACGCTTGCCCGGTGCATCCAATGACGTGCCGCCCTGAAACCTGATCTCAAGGGCGGTGAACGGAATGCCGTGGTCTTCGACCAGCCAGGCCTTGATCCCGCCGGGGGACGTTACTTCCTGAATGGCAATTTCAGCCCGGAGCGGCGTGGCAAGCGCCAATAAAAACAGTGCGATACGGATCATCATTGTGCCACCTCGTCTTTGCGCGTCAACCAGCCGGTTACAGCATTGTCACGGTTCAACACCAAGGCCGCCGCCGCCATTACATCTGCCTCTGTCACCGATTGCAGCACGTTGGGCCAGGATTTCACATCTTCAACCGTCAGGCCAATTGATAACGCTTCGCCATAATCCTGCGCCAAGCCGTTGGCATCATCGCGGGCGTAAATCGAGGCAGCGCGGATCTGGGTTTTGATCCGGGCAAAATCTTCGGGTTTTATGCCGTCCACCAGAAACTGTGCCACAACCTTGTCCATCGCGGCTTCGGCATCGGCCAGACTGACCGTTGGCACCGGCATGACGATCAGGCCAAAGGTGTCTGGATCAAGCGACGTGCCGGAATAAAACGCCGAAGCATAAGTGGCCACCTGCGTGTCAAACTGCAGCGCCCGTCCCAGCACCGACGTAGTGCCAGACCCGCCCAGCAATTCCGCCAGTATGGTCAGGGCGGCCGCCTGTTTTTGATCGCCAGTGTTGCGTTCGGGGGCCAGATACGTGCGGATCACATAGGGTTCGGCCACCCGCTCATCCGCATAAGTGACGCGGCGTTCCGCCAGTTGTGGCGGCTCGGTCGGGCGCACCCGGGGAACGATTTTATCGGATGGCAGCAGCGGCCCATAATGTTTTTTCGCCATGTCCAGCACAGCTTGTGGATCGACATCACCGGCAACGACCAGAATCGCGTTGTTGGGCGCGTAATAGGCTTGATAGTGATCCAGTGCATCCTGACGCGACAGTTTCTCCATCTCGTGCCGCCAGCCGATCACCGGCACGCCGTAATGATGGTTCATAAACTGTGCGGCTTGCATTTGCTCGCCCAACAGGGCCCCCGGATTGCTGTCAGTGCGCTGGCTGCGCTCTTCCAAAATCACCTGCCGTTCGGTCAACACGTCGTCTTCCAACAGGCGCAGATCCCGCATGCGGTCGGCCTCCAACGTCATCATCAGATCAAGCCGGTCTGCCGCAACCCGCTGATAATATGCGGTATAATCTTGGTTGGTAAAGGCGTTGTCATTGCCCCCCTGCGCCTCGACGATGGATGAAAATTCACCGGGGCCAATGTCATCGGTGCCTTTGAACATCAGATGTTCCAAAAAATGCGCAATGCCGGATTGACCGGGTTTTTCATCGGCCGAGCCGATTTTATACCAGACCATATGCACAACAACCGGGGCGCGGTGATCTTCGATCACAACCACATCCATGCCATTATCCAGCTTGAACGTGCTGACGGTGTCCGCTTGGGCAGGCAGTCCAAAAGCCACAAACGCCAAAATGGCCCAGCCAAAAGTGCGACGCATTGCGGTTCTCCCTGCTAATCGACGTGTCGGAAGAGTATCTCAGCAGCCCGTCGCGACAAGCCCGCAAAACGCGATTGTGATTTATTCTTCGGGGTTTGGCGGCGCCGACGGTGTGCGCGCGCCAGCCCTGCGCCAACGTTCCAATTCGGCGTATTGATCAAGCGACTGCTTGCGATAGGCCTTGAAATAGACATTCACATTGAAAATGCGTTCCAAAAGCCGGCCATCATTCTTCTGCCGGAATTCCAGATCTTCCGCGGCCAGCGTCTGGCGGATACCCGCCGTCACGCCTTTGCGCGTGGCATAGCTGTAAAGCGCGCCATCCCCGGCAGGCACGCCGCCCGATGTCTGGGGTTTGCCACCCAAAGCAAGGATTGCATCGTCAAACGGGCGCGGATCGGTCAGGTTTTCACCGCCCGGCGTCGGCTCTGGCAGATCGGCCAGATTTTCGGGCAATTCCAGTGGTTTTGGCGGCAGAATTGAGAATTCGTCGGGGCCATTGGTTTCTGACCGCACGTTCATCAGGTTGGGCACAGCTTTGTCACCGCAGGCCCCCAGCATCAGCAATGCCGCACCCGCTATTGCGAGAACCACCCGTGCTGATCGCATTCCTAAGCCTCCACTCGTCCAATCAACTTCGTCTTAGCCTATCAATCCGCCCGCGTCACGGGGTCTTTCGGCGCTTTGGCGGGTTCGGGGCCGTTGGCTTTTGCAAGAACACCACAAGGCCCAGCGCACCGGCAAACACCGCAATATCGGCAAGGTTGAACGAATAGGGATTTTCAATGCCACAACACGACATGTTCAAAAAGTCTGCAACCGCACCATAGAAAACGCGGTCAACGACGTTGCCCAACGCACCGCCCACCAGAAGACCCGCGGAAATCATCGACCAGCGCCCGGCGCGAACGCTTTGCACCCACCACACGACATAGCCCGAAATCACCAGCGCCACTGCAATCAAGACCCAGCGCATGCTGTCAGAGCTGCTGGAGAACAAGCCAAAGTTGACGCCTTCGTTCCATGCCATCCGCAGGTTCAACAAGGGCGGCAAGACATCAATCTCGCCCAATTCGATCAGATTCATCTGTTGCACCACCAGCCACTTTGTCGCCTGATCCGCGGCGAAGGTGGCAAGTGCAGTCAGGGTCAGCGCGCGCAAGCCCATCAGTGACGAAAATGCCGCTGGCCGGTGAACACCATGGCAAGGCCCGCCGCATCTGCCGCCGCGATCACCTCATTGTCGCGCATGGATCCGCCGGGTTGAATGATGGCCGTGGCGCCAGCCTCTGCCGCCGCCAAAAGCCCGTCCGCGAACGGAAAGAACGCATCCGATGCCACCACAGACCCGATCGTCGGGCTGCGGGCCATGCCCAAACCCTGCGCCATATCATCGGCTTTGCGCGCCGCAATACGGGTCGAATCTATCCGGCTCATTTGCCCCGCCCCAACCCCCACCGTCGCCCCGTCTTTCACATAGACGATGGCGTTTGATTTCACATGCTTGGCAACTTTCCATGCAAACGCCAGATCGGCAAGTTCGGTGGCTGTCGGCGCGCGTTTCGTCACCACTTTCAACTGATCGGCAATCAGCACGCCCGCATCGCGGTCCTGCACCAGAAATCCACCTGCAACCTGTTTGAACGCCAGCCCGATTGCCTGTGGATCAGGCAAGCCCGCTGTCGTCAGCAACCGCAGGTTTTTCTTGGTCGCAAACACCGCGCGGGCCGCGTCCGACGCGCCGGGTGCAATTACAACTTCGGTAAATATCTTGACGATTTCTTCGGCGGTCTCTTCATCAAGAGGTTGATTTAACGCCACAATACCGCCAAATGCCGAAGTCTGATCACAGACATATGCCCGCAAATACGCCTCTTTCAGCGTGGCGGCTTGCGCAACCCCGCACGGATTGGCGTGTTTGATTATCGCGCAAGTCGGCCCCGCGCCCGCAAATTCCGCCACCAGTTCAAACGCCGCATCGGTGTCGTTTATGTTGTTATACGACAGCTCTTTGCCTTGCCATTGCCGCGCGGTGGCAACGCCCGCCCGCCGCGACCCATCGGTATAAAACGCCGCCGCCTGATGCGGGTTTTCGCCATAGCGCAGCCCCTGTGCCAGTCTGCCTGCAAAACTGCGCTGCGCCGGAAATTGCTGGTTCAACTGCCCGGCCATCCAACCAGACACTGCGGTATCATAGGCCGCGGTCTTGCTGTAGGCGGCCAAAGCCAGCTTTTGGCGAAACGCCAAGGTGCTGGCCCCGTCATGGACCCGCATCTGGTCCAGCAAAGCTGCATAATCCGCAGGGTCGGTCAAAACGACAACCGAGCGGTGATTCTTTGCGCCAGCCCGGATCATCGCTGGGCCGCCGATATCAATGTTTTCAATGCAGGTGGCGTGATCCGCGCCTTTGGCCACGGTTTCCTCAAACGGGTAAAGATTGACGATCAGCAGATCAATCGGTTCAATCCCGTGTGCAGCCATCGCCAGCAAATGTTCGTCATCGTCGCGCAGCGCCAACAGCGCGCCATGCACGTTGGGATGCAGGGTTTTGACCCGGCCGTCCATCATTTCGGGAAAGCCGGTCACTTCGGCCACATCGCGCACAATCAACCCGGCGGTGCGCAGCATGCCCGCCGTGCCGCCTGTTGAAATCAGCTCGACCCCCTGTGCCGCCAAAGCCCGCGCCAAATCCAGCAAGCCGGATTTATCAGAAACGGAAATCAGCGCACGGCCGATGGGCACAAGATTGGGCATGGCAGTCCCTTTGTTTGCTTAGGTCGGCACCGAAATATCATCCCGGTCAAGGTCGCGGATGGCCAGCGGAGTATCCTGCGCTTTTGCCAAGGTCCAGCCGATCTGCGTCTCTAACGCCATCGCGCGCGCGAAAAGAACGATCTGCCGGGCTGCGCGCGGTTTCAGACGACCTTTTTCCAAAAATACCGATGGCTCCAGCGCCAGTTTGGCGTGCCCGTCATGGCGAAACACCCAAATCTCGCCACTTTTCAGCGCCAGTGATACCGCCGATCCGCCCATATCCAGTGCCGGGTCAACATCGGGGTGCAAATGGAACCGCACCGCCAGACCAACCCCTTGCAATTGGCTTTTGGTCAGCAGCGTTTCAAACCGCACCCGTTCGGCAGCGGTAAAAGCGCCCAACATGTCCACACCCGTCAGGTTGCGCCCATCACTGGACAAAACCAGTTTGCGGGCATGACCAAGGCCATGGGTGGCCGACCATCCGGTATGCGACAAGAACAACTCTGCGCCATCCGGCCCGTGATTTTGGCGCAAGGCAGAAATTTGTGCCCGATCAATCATCGCTTCGGGACCATCCCCGGCTTCAAGCCGTGAGGACGAATACCCCTCCACCGCCAGAGTGGAATGCGACGGCGTCGCGCGCCCGGCCCGGTGCCATTCAGCGCCAAACGACACGCCAGAGCCACAAGACACAATCAAAGGCCGCCGCCCGGATGTCAGCTCGAACGCGGCGGTTGACGCATGCGCCGACAGGCCCGCGCGCCCATCCGGCGGGGATGCGGCATCGACCACCACCGTTGTGCGCCCACCCGCAAGCCGGGCATATCCCATCGCAAGGCGGTCCCCGGCGGCCAGTCCGGGGCGCACCCCGGCGGCCAGTCCGGGGCGCACCCCGGCCGCCGCAAGGGCCTGATCAAGGCGGCCTTCCATGCCGCGTCCACCGCCTTGAAACCGCGCAAGGCCGCCATCGGCGTGGCGCACCGCCCGCAAGGTTGGCGCGATCCGATCAATTGCCGTCACCAAGGCCTGCGGCGGCACCCGTCCGGCTTCGGACAACGCCTGCACGGCCCAGGTCAGCAAGGTAAATACCTCTAGCAGTTCTTCTGGATTGCGGGTGGGAATGCCGCCCATATCATCTATTTCGCGGCCACATTCATCGGCCAATGCCGTTACCGCCGGATCAATGCGGTCTTGCATGCCAGTCAGCGCAAGACCGGCGTAAATCAGGCCCGTCAAGGCCTCAAACCGGGGCAAGCCGGGCGCTGCAAGTGGCCAGCACCGCGACAGATACACCACCTGCGCCGACAAGCTGCGATAGTAGGCATCCGATTGCACCCGGTCGCGCGCCGTCAGCAACAACAACGCGTGGTTGATCCAGCGGATCAGCCGCCGGCCGGTCAGATCCGGGGTCCAGCCCGGCCCTTTGCCGGCGCCAAACCTTGAAATCCAGTCCCATGTCCACCCTTGCGCCCGCAGCCGGGCCGCGCCATTGCCGACGGCGGCCAGATCATCCAGCCACACAAACCCGTGGCTTTGATCGGCGTGGCCAGCTTCGGTGAAGGCAATGTCCCAAATCGTCTTGCCGGGGGCCTCTATCACCCGGCCAGCCACCAGGAAATTGCCCGCGATCATTTGCTTGCCGCGTGCATACTGCCCGATGCTGCGCGGTTCGGGCTGGGACACAAACCCGCGCGCAGACGGGGCGCGCAACGCCCGCCACATTGCCAGACGGTTGGCAAGACTGCCCCTGCCTTTGGTCGCGGTCTTGGCCATCCTGTCTGCTTATCCTGCCAAATGCGCCTGACGCGCTGCCCCGATGCCCGCATGTTGCCCACGGATCACAACCGATAGCATAACGCGCCGCGCCCGCCCTGTCACCCGCCGCCTGCAAAGGACGGGCCGCGCAGTGCAATGACCGCTAGCCCAGATGATCAACCCGCTGCATGTATTGCGCCAACCCGCGCACGTGACCAAGCCATTCGGCCAGCAGTTTGGGATCATGCGGCGCTGCATGCACGCCCGCCGCGATCTGGCGCTGCAACACGGCCTCGACGCCCAGCGACACCGGCACCGAAACCAGCCGCCCCATCGCCGTGCCGCGCGCATCGCCCCAGGCATCCATCGTCCATGTCTGGTGAAACACCGCCCGACCGTCCCGTTCGGCTTTCAGACTGACGCACAGGATAACGCGGTCCGGCTCTCCGGGGGCATAGCCGTTCTGGGCCAGAAATTCCGCCGCCATCTGCGCCAGCCGCGCCTCGCCTTCGGACCCCGACAAGGTTTCGATTTCGGCAAATACCGGGGCCCAAGCGTCGGTCCAGCCGTTCAACCGGATGGTGCCACGCACAAAATCGCGCAGCTTCCAATCCTTGTCGAACCGGTAATCGTCGATAAAGCCAAAACTGTCGCGGTTCGGATAAACCTCAAAGGTTTCCGGCACCGGCAACGGCGCGGTATAGGCCGTGATCGCATCCCAAGGCCGCGCCACCCGCAATTCCACAAAATTCCGCAAACTGCGAGAGGGAGAGCGTAGCGCCTTGAGCACCCCCAAAGGAGCCCAGCTGAACTTGTAGCGAAACGCATTGGCAATTTTCGGAACACCGCCGCAATAGGAGGTAAAACTTAGCACATTATCAACGTGATAGGCCTTGGATGCCCGATACTGCGCCACCAGATCATGTGCCATCAGATGATCAATACCGGGATCAAGCCCTACCTCATTCAGCGACACCAGCCCGGCATCGCGGAAAGCCGCGTCCAGCGCGCGCATTTCGGGCGCAATGTAGGACGACGATACAAAATGTGCCCCCGCCGCCAGACAGGCTTGGGCAATCGCCACATGTTGATCGGCGGGCAGCATTGAAATCGCCAGATCACCGGGTTGCAGCGCAGCGGTCAGGGCAGGCAACGTATAGGCCCGGATATCTTTGGCAATATCGCCAACCGCCTCTTGTGCATTGGCCACAGTGCGGTTCCACACCACAACGTCGTGCCCAGCCTCGATCAGCCGCCGCAAGCCGGGGCCAGAGGACAGGCCGGTGCCGCACCAATGTATCGTCATTGTCTTATTCTCCTATAGGGCTGCGGTGTGGCGATCAAACTCTGTCTTGGCACGGCCCCAAACACCTTCATCAATCGCGTGCAAGGCGGCCAGTGACGGCAAGAGTTGGGCTGCGAAATCCATGCTGCTTTCAACCGGCAACAATGATGGCAGATTGTCGATGGCCATCACATCCAACGGCGGGGCATGTGCGACGCGCAGGGCGGGCGCGCCCCAATCCGTGGCGCGGTCATAGACTTTGACCGGCGAGAAATCGGATGTCGGATCGCAGGCAATATCGCCGATCACCCGCAAAGCCCGGACGTCGGTTTTGGCCGAAGCCGGCACAAACACCGGACAGCCGGGGCGCGCAAGGATGCAGTTCAGAAAAATCTCATGCGCCAGCACCTCGGGGAACGGCCCGCCGCTGGCGGTTTCGGCGATATCCCATTTCGTTGCTGCCACCCCAAGGGCTGCACACAGATCGGCAGCGCCGCTGCCAACCCGGCCCAAAGCCCCGATAATCAACGCCCGCACCGGATTGCTGCCCGCCAGATTGCTGCCAGCCGGATTGCTGCCAGCCAGATTGCTGCCCGCCAGATTGCTGCCCGCCAGATCAGCCGCAAGATCGGCCAAAAGCGCGGCTTTGCCCGGATACTTTGCCACCGGGCCTGCCAAGTCACCACGCTGTTGGGCGGCCCAACATTTCAACGCAATCGCAGCCCCCGCATAACCGGCCCAATAGCCAAAGGCCGCGACCCGCCGCCCTGTGCCGTCCACCAGATATTCCAGATCAAACAAGGTGCCGCCGCCTGCCACAAAGCGGCGCAGCAGGGTCTGGCCTGCGGGCTGCCCTTTATAGGCATGGCCAAACATGATGTGGCGATGCGGCAGTGCCGAGCCATCTTCGGGCAATTCTTTCAAGCCAAAGATAATCGCCTCTGCCGGGGCCCGCGGCCACAGATTTTCAGCCACGATCTGACAGCCGGCATCAAGGTAGCCTGTGATGTCAATCGCGCGGCTGCGGCTGTGTTCGACTGTTACCGTCATCCCGCCGGCGATCAAGGATGCCGCACCTTCGGGCGTCACGCCCACCCGGTCTTCGTTCGGGCGTTGTTCGGCCCGTATCCACAGATGCGTCATCGTCGTTTTGTCCAACCGGTTTGCCCTGAGGCCCAGCGATACCAGATATTGCGCGGCACAAAAGGGGCCGCAGCGGCATTTTTCTGGTCAGGCAGCGCGTGGCACTGTTGCCCGGTGGTGGTCTGGGGCCGCGCGACAGGCTATAAGCCTGCGATTGGCGTTGGGTAAAGGTCGGGTGATGCGCGTGTTTTCCCTATTGGCAGAGGTGCTGTTCGTCGGCCATTCCCTTGTCGGCCCCAATTTGCCGCCTTTGGTCGAAACGGCCCTGCGCCAGATGAACGCCCCATCTGTTGTGCAGGCGCAGGTTATCAACGGCGCGTCGCTGGCCTATAATTGGGATCATGCTGCCAAAGCCGAAGGGGTTGACGCCCGTGCGCTGTTGGCGGATCGCGGCACCGATGTGCTGATCCTGACCGAAGCCCAACCTTTTGCCAACCATGTGACATGGTCAGACACTGCCGCGCAGATCGCCAAATTCGCCGCGCTGGCAACCGAGACCAATCCCGACACCCGTATTTATGTTTATGAAAGCTGGCCAAGCCTGAAATCCGGCCCCGGCGTGGTGATTGAAGGCGATGCGGGTGCGGGTATCGCCTGGCGAGAGCGTCTGGCACTGGATTTGCCGCTGTGGCAGGGTGTGGTGACTCAAGCGGCTGAAATATCTGGCGATAATATCAACCTCATCCCCGCCGGGCAGGCCATGGGGCGGTTGGCCGATCAGATTGGCAAAGGGGCTGTGCCGGGGCTGACCAGCATCCAAGATGTTTTTGCCGACGATATTCATCCCAACGGCAAGGGTTTGTATTTTTTGGCGATGGTGCATGCGGGCGCGGTAGCCCAACGCAGCCCGCAAGGTTTGCCCGCCAAACTGACGCGGGCTTGGGCGTCGCGCGATGCGGTGATCACCGATGCCCAAGCACAGGCCTTTCAGCGCATTGCGTGGGAAAGCCTGCAATCCTATGTCGTCGCCGCAGGCGATGTTGCTGCCGCCACAGTTGCGCCCGCCGATGGGGGGGCATTGCCCGCAGCCGATGTTGCGGCAACGGCAGTTGTGCCGGTGGACATGGCAAACCCCGTTGATCCCGCTTTCCCCCCGTTTGCGCCCATCACCAACCGCCATTTGTCACTGGGCCTTGCGGGCATCAACGATTGGTCGGTGCAACAACCGTTCCTGAATGTGATGAAAACCGCGCGGCCCTGGGTGGGGCATCTGCCGGACCAATGGGGCGGCTGGGGCCATGACGATCTGGCGCGCGCAGGCGTGTTAGACCCCGATGGCTGGCCCCGATCTTTGCCGCCCAATCTGACCGGCATATCCACCCTGATCCTGACTGATCTGCCCGCCGATGCCTTGGGCGTTGCCGGTCGATATCTGCTGACCTATCGGGGCAAAGGCACCTTGAAGCTGGAGGGCCGTGCCCAAGTGCTGCAAACTGACCCCGGCCAGATCAGTTTTGACTATGCCCCTGGCCCGGGGTCTGTGCAGATCACTTTGACCGCGATTGATGCAGATGATCCGATCCGCGATCTTGTGGTGGTGCGCGCGTCTCGGGCTGGTCTGCTGGCCGAAGGGGCCGTGTTCAACCCCGATTGGCTGGCCCGTATCCACGGCGCAGCCGCCTTGCGGTTCATGGAGTGGATGGCCACCAATAACAGTCTGCTGGCCCAAAGCGCTGATCGACCGAAGCCCGCCGATTATACTTATGCCCGCCTCGGCGCTCCCATCGAAGTGATGGTGCAACTGGCAAACACGTTGCAGGCCAATCCGTGGTTTACCCTGCCGCATCTGGCCGAAGATGCATTGGTGCGCGACTATGCCCGGATCGTGCATGACCAACTTGATCCCAACCTGATCGCCCATGTTGAGTATTCAAACGAAGTCTGGAATTGGCAATTCGCCCAAAGTCGCTGGGCCGAAGAGCAAGGCAAACTGCGCTGGGGGCAAGAACAGACTTGGGTGCAATATTACGGCCTGCGCGCCGCCGAAGTGGCGGAGATCTGGGCGGATGTGTTCAAAGACGCGCCAACTCGTCTGGTGCGGATTGTGGCGGTGCAAACCGGCTGGCTGGGCCTTGAGACGCAAATTCTGAACGCGCCTTTAGTCATGGCAGAAAGTCGCAACCCACCCGGCGACAGTTTTGACGCTTATGCCGTGACGGGTTATTTCAGCGCGCTGTTGGGAGCTGATGAAAAATACGCATTCCTGAAAGACTGGCTGATCCAATCCCAAGCCGCCGCCGTCAAATCGGTGACCGCGCAAGGCCTGACTGGCGCAAATGCCACGGCCTATATCCGCCAGCATCGGTTTGATGGCGCTGTTGCCCTTGCGGCGGCGGAATTGCGCGATGGGTCAGTCACCGGCGACACCGCCGACAGTTTGAACCGGCTTTTAACGGAAATCATCCCTTACCACGCGACGATTGCGGCAGACCGTGGATTGCGGTTGATGATGTATGAAGGCGGCAGCCATGTCGTGGG
>JANPLZ010000129.1:0-5898 GCA_031422555.1 Cypionkella sp.
ACGGTGCCCTGCTCACCCGCAAATTTGGCGCGGGTGGCTTTGTTTGGCGTCAGCACAATGGCCCCCATCAGGCCCACAATCGTCGCCTGCCCCACCAACGGATGATCGACCAACGCGCGCCAGCGTTCGGCCAGATACGGGTGGGCCACGTTGCGGACGTGGTCAATGATGCCTTCTTCCTCGATGATGCGGATATTCTCCAGCGCCACGGCGGCGGCCACCGGATGCCCGGAATAGGTATAGCCGTGGTTGAAATCGCCCGAGGATCCCATCACGGCGGCCACTTCATCGCAGACAATTGATCCGCCAATGGGCTGATAGCCCGACGACAGGCCCTTGGCGATGGTCATGATATGCGGGCGGATGCCGTAGGTTTCGCTGGCAAACCAGTTGCCGGTGCGGCCAAATCCGGTGATCACCTCGTCTGCGATCAAGAGGATACCGTATTTATCAACGATGCGCTGAATTTCCGGCCAATAGGTCGTGGGCGCGATGATCACACCGCCCGCGCCTTGCACCGGCTCTCCGATAAAGGCCGCGACGTTTTCGACGCCCAATTCCAGTATCTTCGCCTCAAGTTCCTGCGCGCGCAGCAAACCGAACGCTTCGGGCGTCATATCGCCGCCTTCGGACCACCAATGCGGCTGGCCGATGTGAACGATGCCGTCAATCATGCCGCCGTGATCATGGATCGGCTTCATGCCACCCAGTGATCCGCCACCCATGGTGGACCCGTGATAGCCGTTTACCCGGCCAATGATGATGCGTTTGGACGGCTGGCCTTTGATATCCCAATAGCGCCGCACCATGCGGATGTTGGTATCATTCGCCTCGGACCCGGACCCCGCAAAGAACACATGGTTCAGATCGCCGGGTGCCAAACTGGCAATCTTGGCGGCAAGTGCTATCGCTGGCACATGGCTGGTCTGGAAAAACGTGTTGTAATAGGCCAGCTGATCCATTTGCGCGCGGGCCACTTCGCCCAGTTCGGGGCGACCGTAACCGATATTGACGCACCACAGCCCCGCCATACCGTCGATAATCTTGTTGCCTTCGCTGTCGGTCAGCCAGACGCCCTTGCCCTGCGTCATGATCCGCGCGCCTTTGCGGGCCAGGGCGGCATTTTCGGTAAACGGGTGCATGTGATGCGCGGCATCCAGCGCCTGCAATTCGGCGGTGGGCATATGGTTGGTGATCTTGTTCATTGGATGACCCCTGACAGCGGACGGTTTTGGCAAGTTTGCGCGCGCCTGCCGCCGAATCTTACGGGCCGCACAGTGCGTTGATCAAATAATATGATCAAATCAAGCCGGGTTCAAGTAATTTGATCAAATTCTGCCGTGCGACAATGCCAGCCGCACCTGATCGACGCCCTGACCGATATCGCGGGCGATGGCCGCGGCCAATCCTGCGGCATCGCCTGTCCGCATGGCGGCCAAAGCCTCTTTATGGGCATCGGGAAATTCCGCCGCCCCCATCCGCGCGCAAACCACCCGCAGCGACGGGCCAAAGCGCAGCCACAAGGACCGCGCCATATCCAGCAAAACCCCGGGGCCCGCGGCTTCGTAAAGCGCAAAGTGAAAGGCGTGGTTGCTGTGCAGGTAATCATGCACGTTGTCGGCGGCGATGGCGGCATCCACCTTGGCATCTATCGCCGCCAAGCGGTTGATCAGGCCGGGGGTCAGGGCCGCGGTTGCCATGTCTGCCAGTTTGGGTTCAATCGTCAGGCGCGCAAACGCCAGTTGTTCAAGGATCGACGGCGTCAGGTGCGGCACGGTCACCCGGCGGTTGCCTTGCGGCAGCAGCGCGCCTTCGGCGGCCAGCCGCCGGATGGCCTCGCGCACCGGAGTCATGCCCGCGCCCAGATCGGCGATCAGGCCCTGAATGGTCACCGGCTGCCCCGGTTCCAGCACGCCAAACAAGATCATGTCGCGCAATTGCGCGTAAGTTACCTCGTGGGTCGGAATCTTGCGTAGATCGTTCATCGGGGTCGGATCACTCGTAAGGCTGATCTGCACGCCTGTGGAATTGCACAGGCGGGTTAGCGCAGTGGTAATCCGGCAAGGGGTTCAGTTGCAAGCCAAAGCCCGGCCCGGCCGCATTATGCCGCGGCAATAGCCGCAAATATGGTGCAACCGGGCGGATCAGGCGCAAAGGGGGTGCCAGACGAAAATGCCCCCCAGTTTGGCAGGGCAAAACCGGAGGGCGCAATTTACCGTTTGGCTGCCGCCGGGGCGGCCTAGCGCATCAGGGCTGCGGCTTCGGCTGGCCCCAGCGCGGCTGGCCTTGTGCAGGTGGTGGTCAGGGTGATGAATGCGCCGGTCTCGCCCGATTTCAGGCAGGCGGTCATCACGTCAACCCCGTGCAACGTGCGTTCCAGCGAACAGCGCGCGTCGCGGCCTTCGGTGACTGCCAGCACCATGTCGGCCATACCAGCCGTGCGGTAATTGGCCTGATCTTCGCCGTGATGGCCCTTTTGGTTGTTTTTACCAAACGGGTGATCCCAAGGGGCGATATCGTGCACCACGCCGTCGCGCCCGGCCATCTGCAACGGACCGCCAAAAAAGTTCGGGTCCGGCACATAAAGCGTGCCTTCGGTGCCATAAAATTCAAAGTGGTTGCGCTTGTGGTGCCACACGTCCCAGCTTGCGGAAAAGCTGATGGTCGCGCCCGAGTGAAATTCCAGCAAAGCCTGAATGTTCGACGGCGTTTTGACGTCAATCTGCTGGCCGGCCTGATCGCCTGAACCGATGGTGCGGGTGGGGGTGGCCGAAGATGTCAGCGCGCCGACCCTGCGCACCGGGCCCAGAAGGTTGATCAGATTGGCGATGTAATAGGGGCCCATATCCATGATCGGCCCGGCGCCGGGCAGATAGAAAAAGCCGGGACTGGGGTGCCATGATTCCGGCCCGTGCCCTTGGATTGCCGCGCAACCCGTTGTTATCGTGCCAAACTTGCCCTCATCAATCAGCGCGCGCGCCTGTTGATGGGTGCCGCCAAGGAACGTGTCCGGCGCGCAGCCCACCGCAAGGCCCTTGGCCACCGCCAGATCGCGCAGCGCTACGCCTTCGGCCAGCGTCAGCACCAAGGGCTTTTCGGAATAGGCGTGTTTGCCAGCCTCAAGTATCCGCCGCGTCACCGAATAATGCGCATCCGGGATGGTCAGGTTGATCACCACGTCGATGTCTTTGTTGGCCAACAGATCGTCAACCGATTGCGCCACCACGCCAAATTCCGCCGCCCGCGCGGTTGCGGTGGCCATGTTCACATCGGCTACGGCGCGCACCTCCAGCCCTTTGAACAAAGGCGCAAGCCGCAGGTAAGAGGTAGAGATATTGCCGCATCCGATGATGCCAATGCCCAGATTTGCCATGATTTGTCCTTACAGTGCTTTGACGGAGGCCAGTGAACGGGTTGCGAACCGTTTGTGATCGGCGGGGTTGTCGTGTTCCATGACGAAATTGCGCACACCCGCGGCGCGCAACGCGGCGTGAATAGTTTTCCAGTCAACCGTGCCATGACCGACATCGGCCCAACCGTCTTCGGCGGCGTTTTCCCCCGCGGGCGCGATGTCTTTGACATGGGCGGCCACAAGCCGGCTGCTGCAGGCCTTTATCCAGTCCAACGGATCGGCCCCGCCCCGGATCACCCAAGCCACGTCCATTTCCCATTTCAAATCCGGCCCGCCCTCAAACAAGGCGGTTTGCGGCGTCGCACCATCGGCGGTTTTACGAAATTCGAAATCATGGTTGTGCCAGCCAAAATTCAAGCCAGCCGCCCGGATCGGCGCCCCCGCCTTTTGCAGCCGCGCACCCAAGGCCTGCCAGCCCGCCCCGGTGGTCGGGTGCATATCAGACGGCAGCCATGGCACGATCACGGTATCCATCCCCAGCGTCGTCGCCACTTCGATCGCCCAATCGGGGGTGTCTTCGACTTGGGACAACCCGAAATGCCCCGATGTCATCCGCAAACCCGAGGTCTGCAAGCCGCTGGCCAGCGCAGCCAACCCGGCCGCACCCTCATAAAGGCCGCCAAAACCTTCGACCCCGTCATAGCCCGCATCCGCCAGCATTTGCAGCGTGTCGGCCAGCGGGGGAAAGTTGCGGGATGAATATAACTGATAGCTGAACATCGGTGCCTCCTGTGGCGTCATTATGGGGCGTAGGTCGCGGAATGCAGATCGCGGATGATGAAACGCGGCGCGGGGCCTGCGTTGGTAGAGGTGGGGGTGGGGGTAAAGGTGACGGTCACCGGCTGGCCGGGGAAAACCGTAAACGCATTGTCCGAGCATCGCCCCGGCAGATCCGATTCCACCGCCACAAACAACGCCAGATTTTGCGCGGTGATCGTGATGTGAAAGGCACCCTTTGCCTCGCGGATTGTGTGGGTCAGCATTGGGGCCAGAAGATCGTAGGATTTATACGGCTTTGGCGCAAACACATCCGCGCCGATGGTGTGCCCTTGCGCATCTTGCCACGCATAGGCCAGCATTTCGTCCTCGCGCAGATCATTGGCGGCGATCATCATCACAGCCAACGCCGCATCCGGTGCCACGCCCGACGATTTCTGCCGCAAACTGCGGGTGGCCCCCGCCATATCAACCGCCATCGCGGTCACGTTGATCATCAGGGCGGCGTCGGTGTCATTTACGCTGCGCAATTCAATCCCATCCGCCACCGGCACAGCCGAGACGAACACCGGCGCATAAAACGCCTTCGACATATGGTGCAGCAGCTTCCAGCCGCCGCCATGATCAAGGCTTGACCACGAACAGACCGGCCATGTGTCATTCAACTGCCAGATCAGCGTGCCCATGCAATGCGGCTTGAGGCTGCGCCAATGGGTGACGGCGGTTTTGATCGCCAATCCCTGCTGCACTTGGGAAAGGTAGACAAAATTTTCAAAATCGACCGGAAAGCGGAAATAGCGAAACATCGTCTCGGCGATGCGGGCATTGCCACCGGCGTTCTTTTGGTGGCTTTCCATCACGGGTGCCGCAATGTTGAAATCGGCGGGGTCGGCGAATTTGCGGATCACATCCATGCTTGGATAGGATTGAAAGCCGAATTCCGAACAAAACCGGGGGCTTACATCGCGGTAATGGTCGAAATCGCGGCCCTCGTGCCACACGCTCCAGAAATGCATGTCGCCTTTGCTGTCATCGTGCCAGGCATCGCCGAAATCCATCGGGCCGGGGCTGGGCGAGGACGGCCACCATTGCGCACCCGGCACGGCGGCCTTCAGCGCCGCCTCTATCGTGCGGTTCAGCCGGTCATAGCCCACCAGATACAAATCGCGGTTGGCGCGGGTTTCGGGAAACCATGTCAGCGCGCCGATCAATTCATTATCGCCGCACCACAAGGTCAGGCTGGCGTGATGGTGCAGCCGCTGCGCCTGTTCGCGCACCTCTATCGCCACATCGGCCAGAAACGTCTCATCCGCCGGGTAGATATGGCAGGAAAACATGAAATCCTGCCAGACCATCAAGCCCAGCTCATCACACAGGTCATAGAACCAGTCCGGTTCATACCGCCCGCCGCCCCAGACCCGGATCATGTTCATGCGGGCATCGACCGCCGATTGCAGCAGATCACGGGTGGCAGCTTGGGTGATCCGGCCCGCAAGGGCGTCGGCGGGAATCCAATTGGTGCCCTTGGCAAAGATATCGCGGCCGTTGATGTTGAACTTAAATCCCAGACCGATGGCATCCTTTTCCGCAATCAGCGCCGATTGCCGCAAACCGATGCGGCGCGTTTGCACCTGATCGCCCAAAGTCACCTGCAGATCGTGCAACGGCTGCGCCCCTGCCCCTGCGGGCCACCACAGATCGGGCGCATCTATCACCAATTCCGCCCAAGCCATGCCGCGCCGCACGGTGGCGCGGGCCTGCGCGCCGCA
>JANPLZ010000130.1:0-5793 GCA_031422555.1 Cypionkella sp.
CATCAATCGCGGTGAAATCTGCAGCCGGGCGAACCACATTGATGCTGCGCACCGGGCGTTGCGGGCGCACGGGTGTCGGGGCCGGGGCTGCGGCAGCGTCGATTGCGATGGAGTCAGGGGCGGCTTCATACCCAGCGTCAACTGCAACCACTGGTGGTGTGGACGCGTCGGGCTGCACCGGCATGACTTCGGCCTCAAGTGCGGCCAGTTCGGCCTGCAGGGCGGCTTCGGCTTCGGCGGACAACAGACTTGATTCGGGGTCGGCGGCGGGCTGGACGACAAAGGATTGCGCGTCGGCACGGCGGATTTTGATCACCCGTGCGCGGGCGCGGGGCATATCTTCGGGTGCCACAACGTCATCGAACCCATCGTCGGCCACTGGCGTGGCATCGGCCAACGTGTCGCGATCATCGTCGATGTCGCTTGTGGCCAACATGGGCTGCGGCGGTGCCGTGTCGGTTGAAAACTCGTCTTCAAAGTCGTCGAAGTCATCTTCAAACGCATCGACCAGCGCTGTGCGATCAGTTTGATCGGCTTGTCCGATCATAACACCCAAAGACGCCAGCAACGCAGCGTCGCTTACGCGGCTGTCAGCGGCCGATTCAGAAGCTGCATCGTCTTGCGTGGCTGATGACCCTACAAACTGATCGCCAATCTTCGCCGGGTGATCGGCAAAGTCATTCTCTGTAGCGGCGGCGTCAATGCCGGTGGCAACGCCGTCCAGCCGCGCCAGATCGTCCACGGCGTCTTGGTCTTGCAGGTCGGCCAAATCATCGGCAGACTCATCCTGATCGGAAATCGCGCTAAACGCCGCGTCATCTTCGATCAGATCGTCTGAATGGTCATTAAATTGTGCGGTAAAGACCGGATCGGCGGCGGAGCCTGCATCGGCCCAGTCATCATCAGCGGCGTCTTCGGAGTAAATCGCCGTGGGGGCGATGTTTTGATCGGCTGCATCGATCACCATGGGGGTGGCGGTGATTGCCTGCGGTGCGGCTGGTGTCAGATCGCCTGCAGGCGCATCGGGTATTGCCACTGCCGCGTCGGCAACGGAGACGTCAGCCATCTGCACAGGCTCGTCCGCGTGCTGATCTTCGCTGTAAGTCTCTGCCCTTGCTGCGGGTTGCGCTGCGGCGGCGGCGGCCGAGGCCCGCAAGCGGGACAGTTTGGCGGCCACAGACTCGACCGATGTTGATGCGTCTGACAGCAGTGGCTGATCTTCATGGTCGATCAGCGGGGCCAGCATCGGCGCAGGTGCGGCGGGCGGCACGGCAACGGGCGCATCCAATGCTTCGCCGGTGCGCAAGATCACGCCATTTTCCTGAATTTTCGCTTCGACCCGGCGGTGAATTTCGCGCTCGGCAATCTTGTGCAGCATGGCGGCGTCCGGCGTCGGCGGTTCGGCACCAAAATACCGGTCTTCGGCCGCCAGATCGCGAAAATACTCGGCGATGGCCTTCATCGTGTTAAACGGCTCATCGAACCCCTCAAGGGTGCAAGAGAACGTTCCATACGAGACCGTTAGAATTTTACTCGCACCAATCATGGGATGCTCGCCTTTTCACTACTTCACCGGGTCTATTTGCACCCAATCCTGATCTAATCCATGGACAAATCAGGGTGATTTGAAGGATTGATTGTGTTCTGGCACCCGGCAGATTGCCGCAATTGGATGAACAGTAGTTAAATGAACCGCGTGATTGTCGACACGTCGCAAGGTGTAACGCTGGCAGGGGGCGGGCCGTTTGGCAAGGTGGCACTTGCACGCGCGCTGCGGTTTGCCCCTGTAATCGTTGGGGCGGATGGCGGCGCGGACCGGTTGTTACGGCTGAACGCTGTGCCGCAGGCGGTGATTGGCGACTTTGATTCGATCAGTGTTTCGGCGCGCGCAACACTGGCCGACCGGTTGTTTCCAATTGCCGAACAAGAGACCACCGACTTTGACAAGTCGCTGCGGTCAATTAAGGCACCGTTTGTGCTGGGGTTGGGATTCGCCGGCGCGCGGGTGGATCATGGTTTGGCGGTTCTGAACGCGCTGACGCGCCACCCTGACTTGCGGTGCATCATCCTTGGCCCCAAGGATCTGACGTTTCTTGCGCCGCGTGATCTGACGTTGCGCTTGCGCGTTGGCACAAGGCTGTCGTTGTTTCCGATGGGCGCGGTGTCGGGGCACAGCGCGGGGTTGCGTTGGCCGATCAAGGGCTTGGCGTTTGCACCCGATGGGGTGATCGGCACCTCAAACGAAGTGTCAGCCCCCCGCGTTCATCTGCGTTTTGACGCCGACAAGATGTTGATCATCCTGCCCTTGGCCTGCTTGACGGCGGTGCTGACAGGTCTGGGCTGCTGGCAAGGCGTTCGCGGTGAATGACGTAAAGCCCCGAGGCCACGATCACCGCAATGCCCGCCCAGGTCAGCGTATTGGGGAAATCGCCAAAGATCAGCAGGCCCAGCACCACCGCAGTGACAATTTCAAGGTAATGCAGCGGCGCCAATGTTGACGCCGGGGCGTAATGCAGCGCCACCGTCATGCACATATGCGACGCCGCCGCCCAGAACCCCACCCCCAGCAGCCACAGCCACGCAAGCCCTTGCGGTGTCACCGGATCAAGGCTGACCAGCCCGCTGCCATCCGCCAGCCATAGCACAGGCACACAGATTGCGGTGCCGATCAGCGACGTGTGCAACTGTTGGATCACCGGATGCAGGCTGGCGGCCATCGCCTGCGTGATCAGCATGTAAAGGGCAAAGCTGATGGCGGTGCCCAAAGGCAACAGCGCCACCATGCCGTAATTGGCAATCGACGGCTGAATAACCAGCAGCGCGCCCGCAAACCCCACCATCGAGGCCGCAATCCGGCGCGGGCCAACCGGGTTGCCAAAGATCAGATGGCCCAGCAGCAGCAAAATGAACGGCTCGACAAACACGATCGCCAGCGCATCGGCGATCGGCATCACCGCCGTCGCCGCAACAAAGCTGAAGGTTGACGCAATCAACAGCGCCGCGCGCAAGGTCAGCAACCCCAAGGCGCGCGACGATACCCGCCACCGCAGCCCCATCGCCCAGGCAACCGGGGCCATCAACGCCGCCTGCACCACAAACCGCGCCGTGGTGATCTGACCGACAGGAATGCTGGCGGTGGCCAGCTTGGCGCAGGTGTCCAGCAGCGGGGCCAGCACGCAAAACGCCAGCATCAGGGCAATACCGGGAAAGTTACTTTGCCGCGTCATCGCCACGCCTGTTTTGCCCGTACGCGCCTTGGCCATGCGCGCCTTCGCCGCGCCGGTCTTGGCAGATGGCTGCGCCCCCGCCTATCAACAATTCGGCACATTAACCGCCAAACCGCCCAGCGAGGTTTCCTTATACTTTTCATTCATATCGCGCCCGGTCTGGCGCATGGTCTCGATGCAGACATCCAGACTGACCAGATGCACCCCGTCGCCGCGCAGCGCCAGACTGGCCGCCGACACCGCCTTGATCGCGCCCAAGCCGTTGCGTTCGATGCAGGGCACCTGCACCAGCCCCGCCACCGGATCGCAGGTCATGCCAAGATGGTGTTCCAGCGCTATTTCGGCGGCATTTTCAACTTGCATCACCGTGCCGCCCAGCACCGCGGCAAAGGCCGCAGCGGCCATCGCGGCGGCGGATCCCACTTCGGCCTGACAGCCGCATTCCGCCCCCGAGATCGAGGCATTGTGCTTGACAAGCCCGCCAATCGCCGCCGCCGTTAACAAAAACTCGCCGATTTTTGCCGTCTGCGCCCCCGGCACATGATCAAGGTAATAGCGCAACACCGCTGGCACCACGCCCGCCGCCCCGTTGGTGGGGGCGGTCACAACCTGCCCCCCGGCGGCATTTTCTTCGTTGACCGCCATCGCATACAGCGACATCCAGTCGTTTGTGGTGTGCGGCGGTGTGAAATTCAACCCGCGCTCGGCGATCAGCGCGTCATGAATGCCTTTGGCGCGGCGGCGCACTTTCAAGCCGCCTGGCAAAATGCCGCTGCCCTCCATGCCACGCGAAATACAATCGTTCATCACCGCCCAGATGCGGGCCATGCCAGCGTCCAGATCGGCACCGCTGCGATACTTCAACTCGTTGGCGCGCTTCATCGCCGCAATCGACAGGCCGGATTTCGCCGCCATTTCCAGCATTTCAGCGGCGGATTCAAACGGATAGGGCACATCGGCGCGCAAGCGTGATTTCGCCCCGCCCGATTGTTCCATCTCATCTTCGGTCAGCACAAAGCCGCCGCCAATGGAATAATATGTTTCGGACAAAATCACATCGCCTTGGCCGTCGGTGGCTTTCAGGATCATGCCGTTGGCGTGGCCGGGCAGGGCGGGGCCATAGTCAAACACCAGATCCTGCGCGGGGTTAAAGGCCAAGGGCGGCAAGCCGTCGGCGTTGATGACATGGTGCAAATGGATCGCGGCCAGGGCTTCCTCGGCGCGGGCGGCGTCGTAGGTGGCAGGCTCGAACCCGGCAAGGCCAAGAATCGTTGCGCGGTCGGTGGCGTGGCCAATGCCGGTGAAGGCCAGCGACCCGTGCAAAGACGCTTTCAACCCGCGCGGCTGAAACGGGCTGCGCCGCAGGGTGTCCAAAAACCGCGCGGCCGCCACCATCGGCCCCATGGTATGCGACGATGACGGGCCGACGCCCACCTTGAACATATCAAACACCGACAGGAACATGCGCGCGCTTTCTTTGGATCAGGGCTACCTGCGGTTCAGGTTTTGATAGAAACATGCAAATCGGCAAACGCGTCCGGGTGAAACGAGTGGCCGCGATTTGTGGTTCCATAACAAACCTGACCCGCTTTAATAGGCAGGATTGGTAAACAGGTCTGGCCCCAGAAGTTCATCCGCCGCAACCGACAGGGCTGCGGCGCGGGTCTCGTGGGCGGCAAGAACGGCGTGCAAGGCGGGGAAATCGGCACTGCGGAAATACGATGGATGCCCCGCGCCATAGGTCGCCAGCCAGCGCACCAGCACGCCCAGATAATATCCCATCAGGCCGGGTTGGTGCGGTGACAACCAGCCGGGGGCCTCGCGCGCCACCATATCATTGATCAGCGTCAGATAAGTTTGCATCCGCACCCGCGCATGCGCCATCACTGCCTCGACAGACGCCTCACCTGCCACCCGGTCGGGGTAGAACAACTGCAGCAGGCAGGGATGGACATTGGTCGAGGTGAAGAACAGCCATTTCAAAAACGCCGCGCGCTGCGCACTGTCAGGGGCCGGGGCCAGACCGGGGTGGCGGTCTGACAAATACAAAAGCATCGCGGCGGTTTCAAACATCGCGCCGTCTGGGGTTTCCATCGCCGGGATCAACCCCAAAGGGTGCATGGCGCGGTAGCCGGGGCTGACCAGTGCGCCGGCCTCGCGGTCGATCACCACGTTTTGATGCGGCACTGCCAGCTCGGCCAAAACAAGCCGAACGATCAGCGACGCGGAATCAGGCGAGTAGTGCAGTGTATACATCTGGTGCCCCCGGAACTCGCGTCACTATGGCGCGGCGACGGGCCATGGGCCAGTGTCAAAACCGACACTTGCAACGCCAATACGGCGGGATTCGCGCGGAGCAGCCTTTTGTGCGCCAGAAACGCTGTTGTATTTTGCAAAGGGCGGCAAACCCGGCTTGGGCAGCCTTGCCGCTACGGGAAGTCGCAAAAATTTATCTAAAATTTGCGTTTCATTTTGGCGCAAATACTCCACGGGGGGGGCCTCAATCGCGTGGCGATTGAGGTGGGGGGGTGTGAAACCCCCCGCTTTTGACCCCCCGCTTTTGACC
>JANPLZ010000131.1:0-6823 GCA_031422555.1 Cypionkella sp.
AACACCATCGCGATATTCCGTTTCGATGGATGCACATCGTTGATCACCCGGTTCTTGATGGCGATATCGCCAGACGATATCGCCTCCAGCCCCGCGATCATGTTCAAAAGGGTGGACTTGCCGCAGCCTGACGGGCCGACAAGCACCAGAAACTCGCCCTCCTGCACCGAAATATCCACTTCGTGGAGCACCTGAACGGACCCGTAGGATTTTGTAACATGAGAGATATCCAGAAAGCCCATCAGATGCTCCTATAGTGGTATTACTTGGCGGCCATGATCGCGTCGGCAAGGGCAACGGCCCCGGCGTCTGCTGTCATGTCGGAATTAAAGAAACCGGTGATCGCGTCGGTTGCGGCCCCGCCGATGGTGGCGTTGGCAGCATGGGTTCCGGCGAAGGTTGGCACAGCGGTGCCTGCGGCATCTGCGGCGGCCAGATCGGCGGCTGTGGCTTGGGCGCAGGCATCAAGGCCGGTCATATCGGCATCCATCCGGGCCGGAATGGCCCCTTTTGCCTTGTTGAACGCCACCTGAACGGCGGGGTCCATGATGGCGCTGGCCAGCACTTCCTGACCCTTGATCAGATCGGGGTCGGTCTGGGTGAACAGCGACAGCGAGTTTACCAGATAGACAAAGCCCGCCTGCCCATTGGCCTTTGGCACCGGAATGCAAGCGTAATCGGTCCCCGACACTTTGCCCGCATTGGTGAATTCACCCTTGGCCCAGTCGCCCATGATCTGCATCGCGGCCTCGCCGTTGATCACCATGGCCGAGGCAAGGTTCCAGTCGCGGCCCGGTGCGTTCGCATCAATCATGCCGCGCAATGCCGCCAGTTCGGTGAACACGGCAACCATTTCCGGCCCGCGCAGGGTGGCATCATCCAGATCAACCAAGGCTTTGCGGTAGAAATCGGCACCGCCTACGCCCAAAGCCACGGCTTCGAACATATAGGCTTCTTGCCAAGCCTGCCCGCCATGGGCCAAGGGGATAATCCCGGCTTCAAGGAATTTGGGGGCAAGGGCGTTCAATTCATCCCAAGTGGTGGGATAGGCCGCACCGATTTTGTCAAACGCGGCTTTGCTGGCCCAGATCATATCGGTGCGGTGGACATTGGTGGGCACCGATACATAATGGCCGTCGATCTTGGTGAAATCCTTGACCGCCTGCGGCAGAACCGCGTCCCAGCCTTGGGCGGCGGCCAGCGCGTCAACGTTGCCCAAAAGGCCTTCATTGGCCCAATCAATCACATTCTGGCCCAGCATCAGCATGGCCGCAGGCGGGTTACCCGAGGCTATGCGGGCCTGCAGCGCGGTTTTGGCGGCATCACCGCCGCCGCCGGCCACTGGCGCGTCAGCCCATGCAACACCGTCTGCCACCACCTTGTCGCGCACGGCACCAAGGGCCGCCGCCTCGCCGCCGCTGGTCCAGAAGTGCATCACTTCGACCGAAGGTTCGGCCAGTGCGGAGGATGCTGCCATCCCCAATAAAATTGCCGTCGTTATGGACAATTTGTTCATTTTGTCGTTCCTCTGCTGTTGTTCGCCCGTGTCTCTTGCAAATGGGGCCTTGGGTTGAACGAAAGATCGTCGGGCGGCTGTAACCGCCCGGCGATCGGCTTAGCCTTTCACGCTGCCCGCCATCAGCCCGCGCACAAAGTAGCGGCCTGCGACGATGTAGACAAAAAGGGTAGGTAAGGCGGCAAGGATCGCGCCCGCGAAATGGACGTTGTATTCTTTGACGCCCGTGGATGATTGAACGAGGTTGTTCAGCGCCACTGTCATCGGCTGCGAGGTGCCGCCAAACGACACGCCGAACAGGAAATCGTTCCAGATGTTGGTGAATTGCCAGATCACCGATACCACCGTGATTGGCCCCGATACCGGCAGCATGATGCGCCAGAAGATGCGGAAAAACCCGGCACCGTCGATCATCGCGGCGCGCACCAGTTCGGTAGGGAAACTGGCATAGTAATTGCGGTAATACAGCGTGGTAAAACCGATACCGTAAACCACATGCACCAGAACCAGCCCCGGCACCGTGCCAGCGATACCCAGCTTGCCCAGCACCATGGCCATCGGGATCAGCACAGTTTGAAACGGGATAAAGCAGGCAAACAGCATCAGGCCGAAGATGATGGTGTCGTATTTGAACCGCCATTTCGTCAGCACATAGCCGTTCAAAGCCCCCACGATGGTTGAGATTAGAACCGCAGGCACCACCATCAGGATGGAATTCAGGAAATAGGGTTTCAACCCGGTAGGTTCGACCCCGATCTGCGCTGTGGCCCACGCCTGCCGCCACGGTTCTAACGTCAGCGATTGCGGCAGGGCAAGCATGTTGCCGCCGGTGATTTCCGCCAAGGGTTTGACCGAATTCACCGCCATCACATACAAAGGCAACAGATAGAACAGCGCGGCCAGCAAAAGCACCAGATAGATGAAGGTGCGCGCGATGCGGCCGGTATTGACGGCGGTTTCCTGGGTTGCGACCGACATCACTTCTTTTCCTTCAACTCAGAATACAGATACGGAATCATGATGGCGGCGATGGTCATCAGCATGACCACAGCACTTGCCGCCCCTACGCCCATCTGGTTGCGGGTGAAGGTGTAGGAATACATGAAAGTTGCCGGAAGTTCGGTAGACCGCCCCGGCCCGCCGCCGGTAAGGGCGATGACCAGATCGTAAGATTTGATCGCCAAATGGCTAAGGATGACAAAGGCCGACAGGAACGCAGGCCGCAGCATGGGAATGACGATGCGGCGATACAGTTGCCAAGTGGTCGCCCCGTCAATCTGTGCGGCTTTCAGAATTTCATTGTCGATCCCGCGCAGGCCCGCCAGAAACATTGCCATCACGAACCCGCTGGTTTGCCAGACGGCGGCGATGACAATGCAGTAGATCGCAAGGTCGCTGTCCTTGATCCAGGTAAACGAAAAGCTGGTCCAGCCCCAAAGGTGCATGGTTTTTTCCAACCCAATGCCGGGGTCGAGAAACCATTTCCATGCGGTGCCGGTGACGATGAACGACAGCGCCATCGGGTATAGATAGATCGGCCGAAGCAGCCCTTCACCGCGAATTTTCTGATCGAGGAATATCGCCAACAACAGGCCGACTGCGGTGCAGATGGTGATATAAAGCACCGAAAACACGAAGATATTGTTGATGGCGATGTGCCAGTGTTCCAGCGCCCACAGCTTGCGGTAATTTTCCAGCCCGACAAAGCTGAACTTCGGCAGCATCTTTGATCCGGTAAAGGACAGAACGATACTGAAGCCGATAAATCCGTAGACAAACAGCAATGTCACCGCCAGCGATGGGGCCAGCACCAGTTTCGGGATCCAGTTTTGCAACAGGGTCCGCAGATCGGGCGGTGCGGTGATTTTGGCGGTGGATTGCATGGCGGAATGACTCCTCGGCAGCCTGAAACGGCTGGTCCGGCTATCGGATCAGGAAAGACAAGGCGGGCCGCAACCGGCCCGCCCCAAGGCTTGTGTTACTGTGCAGCCGCAACCGCAGCGGCAAGCGCCACAGCAGCATCGGCACCCGTTGCGTATTCGCCGTTAACGGCGGCGGTCACTACATCATAAAGCGCGTTTTTCACCGCGGCGGGTGCTGCATGGCCATGGGCGGCAGACCCGTAAAGCGTGCCTGCGGTGTTGGCTTCGGCCAGATCCTTGATGGCTTTTTTGCCGCAATCGTCAAACGCGGTATCGGGCACATCGGTGCGCGCAGGTGCCGAGCCTTTGACGATGTTGAACGCCGATTGGAACACCGGGCTTTCAATCGCTGATGCCATCGCAGATTGCGCGGCCTTGCCCTCGTCGGACGCCACCGTGAACATCGCAAACTGATCAGAGTTGAACGTCACCGACCCTTGGGTTCCGGGGAAACGGATACAGACGAAATCTGTGCCCGGCACTTTGCCCGCCTTGACGAATTCGCCCTTGGCCCAATCGCCCATCATCTGCATGCCCGCTTCGCCATTGATCACCATGGTCGAGGCAAGGTTCCAATCACGACCCGAAAAGTTATCGTCGAAATAGGTGCGCAGTTTCATCAGGCGGGTGAAGGCCTCGGCCATTTTCTCGCCACCAAGGGCAGCTGGATCAAGGTCGATCATCGCAGCTTGATAGAAATCACCGCCCAGCGACAGCATCACGCCGTCAAACATGGTGGCATCCTGCCAAGGCTGGCCACCATGGGCCAAGGGCGTGATATCATTGGCTTTCATCGCGTCCAGAACGGCAACCAGATCTTCCCAAGTTTCGGGCGCTTTGCCACCAGCGGCGTCCAACGCGGATTTGTTCATCCAAATCCAGTTGGTGGAATGCACGTTTACCGGGGCGGCGATCCAGTGGCCATCGTATTTGGAAAAGCGCTGCAATGCTGTCGGTATCACCGCATCCCAGCCTTCAGCGGCAGCCACATCATCAAGGTTGGCAAGCGCGCCTTCGGCAGCCCAATCCTGAATATCAAAGCCCAGCATTTGCACAGCCGTAGGGGCATTGCCTGCAGTCACGCGGGCACGCACGGCCGTCATCGCCGCTTCGCCGCCGCCACCCGCAACCGGCATATCGACCCAGCCGATGCCTTTGGTTTTCAGATCATCTTTCAGCACACCCAGCGCTGCGGCTTCGCCGCCGCTTGTCCACCAATGCAGCACCTCAACTTCATTTGCCCGCGCTATTGATGTGGTCAGCGCCAGCGTTGCCAACAGTGTCAGTGTCTTTCCAAAATATCCACGCATGCGGAATCCTCCCTGTGATGCGTTGCTAAGCATAGCCTCCGACCACAGTGTCAGCGGGTCTTGACCCAAGGTGCGCGCGTGCGGCCAACCCGCATCGCCACGGTCTTCACCTCAAGAAATTCATCCAGCCCGTAGGGGCCAATTTCGCGGCCCTGACCGCTTTGTTTCATGCCGCCAAAGGTCATTTCCGGAAAGCCATCCATCCACGTGTTGGTCCAGATGGTGCCCGCCTGAACGCGGCGCGCAAAGTTCAGGCAAGTGTGGATATTTTCGCTCCACACGCCCGCGCTTAGGCCGAAAGTGCTGTCATTGGCCAAGGCAATTGCCTCATCTGCCGTGCGGAAGGTAAGCACCGCCAGCACTGGGCCGAACACTTCTTCACGCACAATCGCCATGTCAGGGGTCAGGCCAGAAATTACCGTGGGTTGGTAGTATTTTCCCGGCAATCCAGCCACTTGCAGGCCAGCACCACCCAGATGCACGGTGGCCCCTGCCGCTACGGCGTCTTGGACATACCCGTCGATTTTGGCAAGGTGGGCATCAGAGATGATGGCACCGACTTGCGTATCGGGATGCAGCGGATCGCCAAACGCCACTTGGC
This sequence comes from Cypionkella sp., assembly GCA_031422555.1. Lineage (GTDB taxonomy): Bacteria > Pseudomonadota > Alphaproteobacteria > Rhodobacterales > Rhodobacteraceae > JANNAT01. Next base: position 5,350 of record JANPLZ010000131.1, read on the forward strand.
GCGATAAATCCACCACACGGGCGATAAACGCTTGGGCGATGTCTTCGTGAACGATGATCCGGCTGCCGGAATTGCAGCATTCGCCTGCGTTGAAATAGATGCCGAATGTCACCGCATCGGCGGCAGACTCCAGATCGGCATCGGGAAAAATCACTTGCGGGTTCTTGCCGCCCAGTTCCAGCGCCACTTTTTTCAAGGTGCCCGCCGCAGATGCTGCGATTGACTTTCCCACCCCGGTAGACCCGGTGAAAGTGACCATATCCACATCCGCGTGGCTGACCATGCGCGCGCCAACCGGATCGCCGTAGCCCAGCACAATGTTCACCACCCCGGCAGGCAAGCCCGCCTGCGCCAGCAAATCGCCCAACATCGCCGTGGTTGACGGCGTCAGTTCCGACGGTTTGACCACACAAGTGCAGCCCGCCGCCAAGGCAAACGGCAGCTTTTGTGACAGGATCCAGAACGGGAAATTCCATGGCGTGATGATGCCAACCACGCCAATCGGTTCCTTCAGAACCACGCCCAGCATATCGGGGCCAAGGGTGTTGTGGCTGTCACCGTGCAGGGTGCGCGCCAAAGACGCGGCATAGCGCCAAAGATCGGCGGCACCCGCAACTTCGCCGCGCGATTGGCTGATGGGTTTGCCGGATTCCAGCGTTTCCAGCCGCGCCATGGGGTCTACATTTGCCTCGATCAGATCGGCCACCCGCAGCAATACCGCAGCACGCGCCTTGCCGGAAATCCGGCTCCATACCCCTGCCTCAAACGCTGTGCGTGCGGCGGCGATGGCGGCGTCTGTTTCAGGAATGCCACCAAGGGCGGAGCGTGAAACCACCACCTTGTGCGACGGCGAGATACGCTCAAAAGTCCGGCTATCGGCGCTGTCGCGCCATGCGCCACCAATCAAATGCCGCCCAAGAAAGGGCGCATCGGTCAGGGCCTCATTTGTTCCCGCAATCACGGTCAGTTCTGTCATTATCATCATCCCGGGAATTCAGGTTTGGTTTTGGCGCGAAAGGCGGCCACGCCCTCGGCCTTGTCGGCACTGGCGGCAATCATCCCGCTGCCAAGCGCTTCGATCATGGCAGACGTATCTTCGCCCACGCCTGCGTGAATCATGTATTTAGCCACCTCCGTGGCGCGTGGCGATTGGGCCAGCATCGCATTTGCCATCGCCTCGGCGCATGCGCGCGCATCTTCGGCCACTTCCGCCACAAAGCCCAATTCCAGCGCGCGATCCGCAGAAATCCGGCGGCCAAACAGCGCCATTTCCTTTATCACAGACTCTGGTAGCAATCGCGCCAGCCGCTGCGTGCCAGACCATCCGGGGACAATGCCAACGCCCGCCTCGGGGAGTGCGAGGCTAGCCTTTGGCACCATCACCCGGATGTCACATGCGGCGGCAAGCTCTAGCCCGCCACCAAAAGCATGGCCCGACAGGGCCGCAATAGTGGGTTTCGACAGCCGGGCCAGC
>JANPLZ010000132.1:0-6718 GCA_031422555.1 Cypionkella sp.
CATCAACGCCGGGCGTATCCTTGAAGGGGCGGCCACGCTGGAAGAGGTGGGGCAAGAGATTTTCGATCTGGTGATCAGCCTTGCATCCGGCGCGCGCAGCAAATCCGAAGATCTGGGGCATCAGGAGTTCATCCTGACTTACAAAAGTTTCGAGCCGATTGGCCCGGCCTGTCTGCCGGTCTAGCGGCGCAATATTCATCAAGGAAGAAAGAAAATCATGGGACGGCTGATGGGTAAAACGGCATTGGTAACAGCAGCGGGCCAAGGCATTGGCCGCGCCTCGGCGTTGGCCATGGCGCGCGAGGGGGCGGCGGTGATCGCCACCGATGTCAACGCGGCAGCGCTGGCGGAATTGGCCGATTTGGGCCTGCAAACCCGCGTGCTGGATGTGCGCGACCCTGCGTCGATTGCGGCGGCAGTTGCGGCGGCGGGGCCGCTGGATGTGCTGTTCAACTGCGCGGGCTTTGTGGCGGCTGGCAACATTCTTGACTGTAACGAGGCGCAATGGGCCTTCAGCCTTGATCTGAACATGACCGCGATGTTCCGGATGTGCCGGGCCTTTTTGCCGGGCATGCTGGGGGGCGGGGGCGGGTCGATCATCAACATGGCCTCGGTTGCGGGATCGGTCATCGCGGCGCCCAACCGATTTGTCTATGGCGCCACCAAGGCCGGCGTTATCGGGTTGACCAAATCCATCGCCGCCGACTTCATCGCACGCGGCATCCGCGCCAACGCCATTTGCCCCGGCACGGTGGAAAGCCCGTCGCTGGACCAACGCCTGCGCGATACCGGGGATTATGACGCGGCCCGCGCCGCCTTTGTCGCCCGTCAACCCATTGGCCGCATTGGGAAACCCGAAGAGATTGCCGCACTGGTGGTGTATCTGGCCAGCGATGAAAGCGCCTATACCACAGGCGTTGCGCATGTGATCGACGGCGGCTGGTCGAATACCTGATCCGCCCCCAAAACATGATCTAGCCAAAATAATCTTGCCTAAATGATCTGACCCGACAGGAGAACGGACATGGATTTGATCGACACCCATCTGCATCTCATTGCCCGTGACCGGCTGGGCTATGGATGGACTGCCGGCATTCCAGCCCTTGCGACGGGGGATTTTACCCTTGCCGACCATGCGGCGCTGACCGCCGGGCTGGGCGTTACCGGGTCGGTCATCATGGAATGCGGCGTTGACGATGCGGGTTATCAGACCGAAGCGCGTTTGATGGCGGGGCTGGTGGGGCGGGACGGCGTGCTGGGCCAGATCGCCTCGTGCCGCCCGGAACAGGATGCGGGCTTTGACGATTGGCTGCACGAATGCGGAGGCCTGCAAGTGCGCGGCTTTCGCCGCATTCTGCATGTGATGCCAGACGGTGTGTCGCAATCCCCGACATTCCGGCGCAATCTGGCCAAGATCGGCGCGCGCGGATGGGCGTTTGATATCTGCGTTCTGGCACGGCAGTTGCCGATTGCGGCTGATTTGGCCAAGGCTTGCCCGGATCAGTCGCTGATCTTGGATCATTGCGGCGTGCCGGATATCGCCGGTGGTGGTTTTGCCGATTGGGCCAAGGGGATAGATGCCGTGGCCGCCCTGCCGCATATGGCGGTGAAACTGTCAGGGATCACCGCCTATTGCGCGCCCGGACAGGCAAATCTGGCCATGTTGCAGCCGTGGGTGGATCATGTGATCGCGGCGTTCGGGGCCAACCGGGTGCTGTGGGGTGGCGACTGGCCGGTGGTCAATCTGGGTGTTGGTCTGCCCGGTTGGATTGCACTGACCCGCGCCTTGTTGTCAGGGCTTGCGCAGGCCGACCAAGCCGCGATCTGCCATGGCAACGCACAGCGGATTTATGGGTTGGCATAGGCGGACACCCACGCATCACTGAAGCGTTCTAACCCGGCGGTGCGACACCTTCAAAAACTTCGAGGCACAGCATCACTCCAGCCATTTCGGAAGGCGCACCGGCACTTGGCCGGTCAGCGCCGCCTCGACACAGTCTGCCAAACTGCCAAACCGCACGGCGCGGCCACTCAGACCTGGGCCGTAATGGGCGTATTTTCCGGAATTTGTCATCAGGGCGCGGGTGTGGGGCGGGAAAACCGGCTCGGATATCGAACACCAGCAGATGTCGGGCAGCACTTGCACGCCGCTTTGGTGCAGCCGCGCCAGCGTGCCATCGGCCTGTGCGGCGGCGATCACGTGATGGCCTGCGGTGACGATCACTTGGGTGCCCGGATGGCGCACGCGACCGTTCAGCGCCGCCGCCAGTGCGGCGCATTCGGTCAGCGAATAATGCGGGCTACCAAGCGCCACCAGTTCCACCGCCAAAGGGCCTGCATTCAGTTTATGCCATGCGCCCTGCAGATCGGCGCGGGTGATCGTGGCGTGGCTGGCGTCCGGCCGGGCCGCGCCTGCGCCTTCGGCTTCGGCTTCGGCTTCGGGGGTGACCCCTTCGATATGCAGCATCGGCGCGGCAGAGGTGGTGCCAAAGGCGGCGCACAGCGCTTTCAAATCATCGCGGCTGGGGGCAGCCTGCGCCAACCCGCGCAACAACGGAATGCAGTCAGGCGCGCGGTGGCCAGCCAAATAGCCGATCAGCGGCCAGAATCCGTCGTCCCTACCCTTTGGCAGATCAACATCCACAATCAGCCGGGCGCGGCGCGGGGCGTCCAGATACACCCCGGCCAACGGCGCACGGCCCGTCAGCGCGATGCAAAGATCCAGAAAATCCGGGTGCTTGGCGGTGCGCGCACCCAACACGGTATTGGCATAGATCACCGCATTGGACTCCGCCCAAGCGATGTTTTCACCAAAGCCCGGCGCGGTGTCCAAAAGATAGGGCGAGCAGGTAAAGCTGGGTTTGCAGCCCATGCGCACATAGGCATCGGCCAGCCGGGCGGCGGGCAGCCCAAAGTTTGGCGGCACACCTTGGGTTTGCCAGTTAGCGCGGTCAACCGAGATGGCGTTCATCGTGGTTGGAACGCACACCCGCGCGCCGAGATCGGCCATGGTTTCGGCAAAGGTCAGATTGGCAGGGCTTGCGTAAATGCAGCCGTCGATATGGGCCTGTGCCACGCTGGTCAGCCGCTCAGCACCTTGATTGGCGGCCATTGCACAAATGATGCGCATGGCCTGTTGCACCGCCGCCCCGCTTGCGCCCGCCAGCATGGCGCGGTCGGCTGGCGTCAGATCCAGCGCCGCTGTTGCAGGCGCGGTGATCGGCAGGGTCAGGCCATCGGCCGCGATGGACACCGGATCAATCCGCGCCGTCTGGGCCGCCGACAGCGCCCGAAACGCCTGCACAGACAGCCGCAAAACCGGCAGGCTTTTGCCAAACATTTCCGAAGCAATCAGCGCGCCCAGCGTGAGTACGTCTTCGTCTTCGCAAAACAGCAGCGCCGCCGGACCGCACCCGGACAAAACCATATCCAACAGCACCCCCGACCCGGTGCAGGATCCCCGGCTGGACGGCATCATCAGCAAGCTGCCGGTGATGCAAACCCCATGCAGCGGGTGATGCACGTCGATGATCAGACCCGTGGCCGGATCAACCCCGCCCCAAAAACTTAGCGCTTCGGTGGTGGCAATGATCGGGCCGTGGGCACTGCCCGCCAAAATGCTGCGGGCGACCGGGTTTGGGGCGGGGGTCATGGCAGGATAAATCCATCTGCAAAAGGATCACGGTCGTTGATACGGATGGAGGCACAGCCCTGCCCCACGCCCTCCATATCAGCGTGCGTCGACATCCCTATCTGATACCCGACAGGAATTTCTGAGTCTCAACGTTTTGCGGGCTGCCAAAAATCTGCTCGGCACTGCCAACTTCGGCCACGATGCCCTGATGAAAGAACGCCACGCGGTTGGACACATCGCGTGCAAAGGCCATCTCATGGGTGACGCAGATCATCGTCATGCCTTCGGTCGCCAGCATTTTCAGCGTGTCCAGCACCTCACCCACCAGTTGCGGATCAAGCGCCGAGGTGACCTCGTCAAACAGCATGTATTTGGGCTGCATCGCCAGCGCGCGGGCGATGGCCATGCGCTGTTGCTGCCCGCCCGACAACCGCGAAGGATAGACACCGATCTTGTCGCCCAAGCCCACATGCACCAGATGTCTGGTGGCAATTTCTTCGGCCTCGGGTTTGGCCATGCCCAAAACTTTGCGCGGGGCCAGCATCACGTTTTCCAGCACCGTTAAATGCGGGAACGCATTCCATTGCTGAAACACAATACCAACGTTTTGGCGCAGCGTGTTGATATTGGTGGATTTTGCATGCACCGCGACGCCGTCAATGCGGATGCTGCCCGCATTGATCGCCTCCAACCCGTTGATGCAGGTCAACAACGTTGATTTGCCCGACCCCGACCCGCCGATAATGGTGACCACCTCGCCATTTGCGACCGTCAGGTTTATGCCCTTTAACACTTCAAGCGGGCCAAAGGATTTTCGCACGTTTTCGATTTCAATCATCTGGCGACCACCGTCTTTCAAGATACCCGCCAAAGCGCGCTATGGGAAAGCTGATCAGGAAATAAATCGCCCCGCAAATCAGCAAAATGAACAGCGGTTCCTGCAGCCGGGTGACAAGGATTTGCGACGATTTCAACAGCTCTGTCAAACCAAGCCACAGCACCAGTGCGGAGTCTTTCATCACGCCAAGGGTCAGCCCGATCCAAGCGGGCAATGACACCCGTGTTGCCAGCGGCGCCACGACATAGCGCATGTCTTGCGCCCATGTCAGGCCCAGCGACCGCGCCGCGCGCCGCGTCGTCACTGGCACCGCATCAATGCCGCCGCGCACGATTTCGGTGCAATAGGCCGCCGTATAAAGCGACAGCACCACGCAGGATGTGGTGAAAGGCTCCCAGCCGAACTTGGCGATGGCTTGGAATGCGTTGGCCAGAACCAGTTGGATCAACAGCGGCACCGACCGGAAAACATCCAGAACGAACGTCAGCGGCGCCGACCAATAGGGCCCGAACTGCGCCCGTATCACGCCAAAGATTACCCCCATCACGGTGCCCGCCGCAACCGAAACGGCGGTCACAGCCAGCGTCATGCCAGCGCCTTTGGCGAGGAACAAAAGATCGTTCAGGGTCAGGGCGGTGTCAAACATCGCGGTCAATACCGAAACAGGCGGGCGGCGATCAACCGCGCGGCCAGCGTCACGGCTTTGGTCAACAGATAGAAAATCACCGCCGCAAAAGCGAAAAATTCAAACGTGCGGAACGAGCGCGCGTTCAATTCCTGCGTCACACCCGCCAAATCCATGTTCATGCCGACAGTCACGCCCAGCGATGTCATCAAGATTGCCCAGACCATCTGATTGGTCATCGGCAAAAACGCCACCCGCAACATCTGCGGCACCACCACATAGCGAAACGCTTGCAACGATGTCAGCCCCAATGACCGCGCGGCGCGGGGTTGCGTTTCAGGAATGGCTTTCAGCGCGCCGCGAAAGTTTTCCGCCAGATAGCCTGCGTTGTTAAACGTGATGCCCGCCAAAAGCGCGGTATAAGGGCTAAGATGGATGCCGAAATTGCCAAGGCCAAAATGCGCCATGTAAATCTGAAACAGCGCCGGGGTGTTGCGGGCCACTTCAACCCAGACCGTTGCAAATCCACCCAAGATGCGGTTGCCGGACTGGCGACATAAAACCAGCCCTATGGCACAGATCAACCCGATGGCCATCGACAAAATCGCGATTTCCAGCGTCACCAACGCACCTTCAAGCATTTGCGGCAGTGCTTTGATGGCTTGGTTCCAATGGAACGTATAGTTCAACATCACCGTCTCACTTCACGCCAAAAGGTGTCTGCGGCACAAGCGATGCCTGCGCCGCAGACGGGAAGATCAGATCAGCGGTAAACGCCGTCGACGGTCAGATTTGGCAATTCGACGCCACCGATCCAGGTGGTGTACAATTCGGCATACCGGCCGGTGCGCACTTGCTGGTTCACGAACAGGTTCAGATAATTGATGAAACCATATTCTTCGCGCAGCGTAAACAGCGCCACATAGTCGGTGTCAAACGGGGCCAGCCCCACAACGGTGATGCCGGGGAAATTGCCGGTTTTGATGTTGGCTTGCGCCACTGTCGAGGTGGACACAGTCGCATCAATCTGGCCCTGGGTCAGTGCCAGAAATACATCAGCCTGAGTTTGGTAAGGGCGGAATTCGCCGCTGCCCCATTCCTTGACCTGCGCTTCCAAAGCGATGGCTTCATAGGTGCCCGCAGTTGCGCCAACCACTTTGCCTTTCATCGTATCGAACGATGTAATGCCTGATTTGTCATTCGCGGTGACCGCCATTTCAAATGCGAAGTACGGGATCGACATTCCCACGGTTTTCGCACGTTCCAGCGTATCAGATGTGGATGCAACCCCCACATCAACCCGGCCCGACATCAGGGCGGGAATCCGTTCCGGAAACGGGGTTTCAACGATTTCGGCCGTAACGCCAAGTGCAGCGGCCAAATCGTTACAATAATCAACGTCAAAGCCGATCGGGTTGTTATCGGCATCGCGCGATCCCATTGGCGGAAAGTCCAGTACAACCGCACAGCGCAGCACGCCGGAGGAGATAATATCGTCAAGCTTGTCGGCATATGCCGCAGAGCCAAGGGCAGTGGCGGCCAACAGGCCAATGGTAAAAAGTGTGGTTTTCATGTCTTGCTCCCTGAGTTTGAAATCTTGGGTGACGTGCGGGCAGTATTC
>JANPLZ010000133.1:0-17056 GCA_031422555.1 Cypionkella sp.
GGCGCCGATATCTTGCGGCTGTGGGTGGCGCAGTCAGACTACACGATTGATCTGCGCATCGGAAAAGAAATCCTGAAAGGGGTGGCCGACAGTTACCGCCGCCTGCGCAATACCATGCGGTTCCTGTTAGGGAATCTCGCCGGATTTACCGAAACTGAAAAGGTTGATCCCGCTGATATGCCCGAATTGGAACGCTGGGTGCTGCACCGTCTGGCGGAACTGGACGTCGAAGTGCGCGAGGGATATGCCAAATACGATTTCCAAGGCGTGTTCCAAAAGCTGTTCGCCTTTGCGACGACAGATCTATCGACGATCTTTTTCGATATCCGCAAAGACAGCCTGTATTGCGACGCCCCCGCCACCTTGCGCCGCCGCGCTGCGCGAACGGTATTGGATATCGTGTTCCACCGCCTGACCACATGGTTGGCCCCGGTTCTGGTGTTTACGATGGAAGAGGTCTGGCTGGAACGGTATCCCGGCGATGCATCGTCGGTGCATCTGGTGGATATGCCGGAAACGCCGGATACTTGGCTGGACCGCGACTTGGCAAGGAAGTGGCTACAAATTCGCGATGCCCGCCGGGTGGTCACAGCCGCCTTGGAAGTGCAGCGCAGCGCCAAAGTGATCGGCGCATCGCTGGAAGCAGCCCCTGTGGTTTATGTGGCCGATGCAGGCATGCTGGCCACGTTGCAATCGGTTGATTTTGCAGAACTTTGCATCACCTCATCATTGCAATTGTCATCAGATCCCGCCGCGGACGGCGCGTTCACTTTACCAGATCAACCCGGAATCGCCGTGATGTTCCACATGGCACCCGGTCAGAAATGCCAACGCTGCTGGCAAATCCTGCCCGATGTTGGCACCCACAAACACCCCCATACCTGCGCGCGCTGCGACGCGGCTTTGGGATGACCCTGCGGCAAGGGTGGCCAGATTTACCCCCCTTGCAGCCCCCCCTTGCGAACCCGGCGGCGCGGGCGTAGCCATGGATCGCTAGGAACAGGGGCGTATTTTGACCGTTGGCATTTTCTGCGCCGTTTTGGCGGCTGCCTTTCTGCACGCCTCGTGGAATGCCCTGATCAAGACCGGCACCTCGAAACAATCGGCGATGCTGATATTGGCGATCTGTCAGGCGGGCATCGGGGCTGGCATCGCGGTTTGGCGGGGCTGGCCGGTGGCTGCAGCTTGGCCATGGCTGCTGGGGTCTGGCGTTATCCATATGTTTTATCAGGTTTTTTTGTCATACGCCTATCAGCATGGCGATCTTAGCCGGGTCTATCCCATCGCGCGCGGCGCGGCCCCGATGATTGTGCTGGCGATCAGCGCCGTGGCGTTGGCCGATATCATTTCGACCGAGGAATTTATCGGCATCATTGTGCTGGGCGCGGGCATCTTGCTGATGGCGAATGGCGTGTTCAGTGGCGGCGAAGAGCGCAGGCTTTTGCCTTTCGCGCTGGGCTCGGCGGTGGCCACGGCGGGCTATTCGATCACCGATGGCATGGGCGCGCGGGCGGCGGGAGATCCGGTGCTGTATGTGGGCTGGCTGATGGTGGTGGCGGGGGTGTTTTATGTGCCTGTCGCGGTGGCGATCAACGGCACTGCGATTTTGCGCGCGCCCTTGCGCGGTTGGGCCCTGGGATTGGCGGCAGGGGCGCTGTCGCTGATGGCCTATGCGATTGCGGTCTGGGCGATGACAAAGGCCCCGATTGCCGTGGTGGCGGCGGTGCGCGAAACCTCGATCCTGTTTGCGGTGCTGATCGGCTGGCTGGTGTTCGGCGAGAAAATGACCCGCAGCAAAGCGTTGGCGGCGGTCGTGATCGTGTCCGGCGTGGTGATGACGCGGCTGTAACTGCCGAAAGTTTAGTTAAAATTTGCGTTCATCTGTTCAAAAATATCCCACGGGGGAGTCTCAATGGCTTTGCCATTGAGGCGGGGGTGTGAAAGCCCCCCTGTCTGCCCTTACCGCCCCACGCGTTCCGGCACGATCTGTTGGGCGATACCTGCAAAGGTCAGATACAGCGATGTGATCACCAACCCCCAATGCGCCCAACTGCCCTCGGCAAAGTTCATCCACGCCGCCCATCCGGCAAACACCACCCATGCCAGCGACATCGGCAAGGAAATCCAGCGCCACCGCACCGTGCGGGTTGGATGGATAAAGCGCAGGTTCAAAAACATCGCCACCGTCAGCAAGATCACGATGGCCAGCGTCACGCCCTGACTGGGGGCCACCGCAAACAACACCAGCACCACCATATTCCAGCAGGCCGGAAAGCCTGCAAAACTTTTGTCTTTGGTTTTCATGCGGGTATCGGCGAAATATACCACCGAGCCATAGACGATCACGATAATCGCCAGCCACCCTGTCCAGCCGTCCAACAACCCGGATTTGAACAAGGCATAGGCGGGGATGAACACATAAGTCAGATAGTCGATGATCAGATCCATCAACACGCCATCATAGGTCGGCCAGTTGGCGGCCGTGTCATAGCGCCGCGCCAAGGGGCCGTCGATGCCATCGACAAACAGCGCCACCACCAGCCAGACAAACATCAGGCTCCACTTGCCCTCAACCGCGGCCAGCATCGCCAGCATCGACAACACCGCTCCGGTGGCCGTCAGCAAGTGAACAGACAGGGCTTTGAGGCGAATATCCATGGGGATTGTGATGCAACAAAAGGGCTGGCCGGGCAAGTCGGTTTGCAGGGTGGGCGGGCGCTGTTCCGTTTGGAGCGGGGGGCGGGCGGGGCAAGTGCGGGGGTGGCAAGCGGTTTTGAAACCGTGGGCAGGCGCGCGGCCCGGCAGGTTGGGGCGGCAGTCTGGTGCGGCAGTCTGGTGCGGCAGTCTGGTCCGACAGTCTGGGGCGTCGCGCTGGGGGCGGTGGTGGGTGGCAGATCACGGGCGGCAACCCGCAGGGCATCGATGGTCGCACCCGGTCAGATAATATTGGCAAATGCGGCAAGATGAATTAGAACATACCAAGAACATACAAAGGGATTCTGTGTGCGGTGTCTGCCAGCCCCCACATCACCACCATGCCCCGAACCGACGCAGGGCTATCTGCAAGCCCATGCGCGCACGTTGTCCGAGGTGTTTGCCGCGCAGCCCACAGATGGCGGTGCGGTGGGCTTTGTGCTGTCCAGCCTTGCCGCTGCAACAGCGCCGATTTTGTGGGTGCAAGACCTGATGTCACAAACCGAATCCGGGCGTCCCTATGTGCCGGGGTTGATGGCGGCGCGCCCGGTTATTCATGTCACGCTGCCGCGTGCCGCCGATGTGTTATGGGCAATCGAGGAAGGTTTGCGCTGTGGCTCACTTGCGGCGGTGATCGGCGAGGTGTGGGGCGCGCCTGCGGTGCTGGATTTTACCGCCACGCGGCGGCTGGCCACAAGGGCCGAGGCCAGCGGCGTGCCGTGCTGGCTGCTGCGCCGGGCGGCGGTGCCCGATTTAAGTGCGGCCCGCAACCGCTGGCGGGTGGCGTCGTTGCCATCGGCGGCGCATCCGCACGACGCGGCAGCCCCCGGCAATCCGCGCTGGCAGCTGGAGCTGTTCCGCTCACGCAAGGTGCCGCCCGGCACTTGGGTGGCCACCTATGACCGGGCGGCGGATCGTGTCGATTTTTCTGCCCCATTTCGCGATAGAGCGTTGGCAGACGGTGATGGCGCGGCAGGGCAACGCGCCGCCGGATGATCTGGCCGTGGTTCTGGCCACCGAAGGCGCGCATGGCCCGGTGATTTACGCCACCAACCGTGCCGCGCGGGCAGCGGGCATTACCACTGGCGCGCGGGTGGTGGATGTGCAGGCGATCTGCCCCGATCTGGTGGTGGAATACGCCGATATCGTCGGCGATGCCCGCGCGCTGGCGCAACTGATGCTGTGGGCGCGGCGCTGGTGTCCGTGGACGGTCACCGATGGCGCGGACGGCTTGATTTTCGACACCACCGGATCGGATCATCTGTGGGGGGGAGAGGCCGCCATGCTGATCGAGATGGAAACCCGGCTGTCGCTGCTGGGGCTTTCGGCGCAACTGGCCGTGGCACCGACCTGGGGTGCGGCCTGGGCCTTGGCGCGGTATGGCGCGGTGCGCGCGATGTGTCCCAGCGGTGACAGTATGGCGGCGATGCTGGCGCCGCTGCCGGTGGCGGGGCTGCGGCTGGACCGCGAGACGCTGGTGGTGTTGCAGCGGCTGGGTTTGAAAACCATCGCGGCTTTGGCCGCCGTGCCGCGCCTGTCGCTGGCGCGGCGGTTCGGGCGCTGTGCGTTGCCCGCCAACCCGCTGTTGCGCCTTGATCAGGCGGTGGGGGTGTTGGGCGAACCGGTGGCCAGTGTGGATGCACCGCCCCGCGTCCGGGCCGAAGCCCGGCTGCCAGACCCTATTCAGGACCCCACGCATTATCTGCCCGGCCTGTGCGACGATCTGTGCGCGCAACTGGCCCATCGCGGTCTGGGCTGTCGCAAGTTGCAATTGACGGTTTACCGCAGTGACGGCGAGGTCAGCATGGTTGATCTGGTCATCGCCAGTGCCAGCCGGGACGCGCGCCATTTGCACGGCCTGTTCAAGGACAAGCTGGACCGGATCAACCCCGGTTATGGCTTTGATCTGATCACGCTGGACGCAGGCATGGTTGACGCATTGGCCACGCTGCAAACCCGGCTGGATGGCACGTCCGAGGCCGATGTGCAGGTGCCGCAACTGATTGACCGGCTGGCGGCGCGGTTTGGATCAAAGGCCGTAAGGCATCCGCTGGTGCATCCCAGCCATGTGCCCGAACGCGCCGAACGCTGGGCCAGCGTGGGGCGGGAAAGTGCGGGGGCGGGGCAGGGCACGGTCGAGATAACCAAGGAACGCCCCATCCGTCTGCTGACCACGCCCGAAGAGGTGCGGGTGCTCTATGCCGTGCCCGAAGGCCCACCGGCGCAATTTGTCTGGCGCAGGCAAACCCACCGGGTGACGCGCTATGAAGGCCCCGAACGGATAGCGCCCGAATGGTGGAAAGACCGTCCCGGCACCCGGTTGCGCGATTACTTCAAGATCGAGGATCAGACCGGCAAACGATACTGGTTGTATCGTGAGGGGCTGCACGAAGATGGCCGCGGCGGCGATCCGCGCTGGTTTTTGCACGGGATGTTCGCCTGATGCCCGAAGTTGAAAATCCCCACCCAAGGCGGACCCTCAAGGCAGAGGAGTTTGCCCAAAACCCGCCCGCAGGCTTTGTCGAACTGGGGGTGACCAGTTGCTTTTCGTTCCTGCGCGGCGCGTCCGATGCGGTTGATCTGGCCGCCACCGCCGCCGCCCACGGCTATGACGCCATCGGCATTGCCGATCTGAACACGATGGCGGGCGTCGTGCGCCTGCACGGGGCGGCCCTGAAGGCACGGTTGCGCCCGATCATCGGCTGCCGGGTGCAACTGATCAGTGGTGAGGCGTTTCTGGCCTATCCGCGTGACCGCGCCGCCTATGGCCGGCTGTGCATGCTGTTGTCCAAGGGCAAGATGCAGGATGTGAACGGCGACTGGCAGGCCAAGGGGGCGTGCGATATCACGCTGGCCGATCTGGCGGCCCATGCGACGGATGTGCAACTGATCGTGGTGCCACCTGAAAATCTGGATAGTTTTGCCGCCAGTTTGCCCCGCCTGACCCAAGCCCTGCCCACCTTGCGCCACATCGCGGCCAGTTATCTGTATCGCGGCGATGACCGCGCCCGCATCAACCGGCTGGACGCGCTGGCGCGCAGCGCGGGCCTGTCAATTCTGGCCACCAATGACGTGCAATATCACACCGCCGCGCGCCGCCCTCTGCAAGATGTGATGACCTGCATCCTGCACAAGACCACCATCACCCAAGCCGGGTTTTTGCTGGCCGCCAACGCCGAACGGCACTTGAAATCGCCCGCCCAGATGACCTTGTTGTTCCGCGACTGGCCCCATGCCATCGCGGCCAGCCGCGCCGTAGCCGATGCCTGCGCCTTTGATCTGCGCGAACTGGCGTATGAATACCCGCAAGAAAGCATTCCTGCCGGGCGCACGCCGCAGGACTACCTGACTGAATTGACATGGCAGGGGGCCGAGTGGCGCTATCCCGAAGGCCTGCCCGACAAAATCCGTGCCGTGCTGCACAAGGAACTGGCGATGATCGAAAAGCTGCGCATCGCGCAGTATTTCCTGACCGTCTATGACATTATCCAGTTCGCCCGCCACAAAGTGACCCCGGCGATCCTGTGTCAGGGGCGCGGGTCTGCGGCCAATTCCGCCGTGTGTTATATGCTGGGGATTACGGCGGTGGACCCGTCCAAACATGACCTTTTATTTGAACGCTTCATCAGTGAAGAACGCAAAGAACCCCCCGATATTGACGTCGATTTCGAACATGAACGCCGCGAAGAGGTGATCCAGCATATCTATGCCAAATATGGCCGCAACCGCGCCGGGCTGTGCGCCACCGTGATCCATTTTCGCCCCCGCATGGCCATCCGCGAGGTGGGCAAGGTGATGGGCCTGTCGCAGGACGTGACGGCGGCGCTGGCGAAAACCATCTGGGGCAGTTGGGGGCGCGAATTGGGGGCCAAAGAGGCGGCGCAGGCGGGGATTGATCTGACCGACCCGTTGATGGCGCGCACCATAAAGCTGGCAGATCAGATGATCGGCATGCCACGGCATTTGTCACAGCATGTCGGCGGCTTTATCCTGACCGAAAACGCGCTGACCCAGACCGTGCCCATCGGCAACGGCGCGATGCCAGACCGCAGTTTCATCGAATGGGACAAAGATGATATTGATGAGTTGCGCATTCTGAAAATCGACGTGCTGGCGCTGGGCATGCTGACCTGCATCCGCAAGGCGTTCGATCTGATCCATGCGCATTACGGGCTGCGCTTTGATCTGGCGACGGTGCCCAAGGAAGACTCCGCCGTTTACGACATGCTGTGTAAGGGCGACAGTCTGGGCACGTTTCAGGTGGAAAGCCGCGCGCAGATGAACATGCTGCCCCGCCTGAAGCCGCGCGCGTTTTACGATCTGGTTATTCAGGTGGCCATCGTGCGACCGGGGCCCATTCAGGGCGATATGGTACATCCCTATCTGCGCCGTCGCAGTGGCCGCGAGGCGGTGAATTACCCATCCCCCGGCCCCGACCATGACCCGGATGAGTTGCGCAAAATCCTTGGCCGCACTTTGGGGGTGCCGATCTTTCAGGAACAGGCGATGAAAATCGCCATCGACGCTGCCAAGTTCAGCCCCGCCGAGGCCAATGAACTGCGCAAGGCGATGGCCACGTTTAGGTCCCGTGGCACGATTGAAAAGCTGCAAGAAAAGATGGTGGGCCGCATGGTTGCGCGCGGCTATGACCCGGCATTTTCGCAACGCTGCTTTGATCAGATCAAGGGCTTTGGCGAATACGGCTTTCCCGAAAGTCACGCCGCCAGCTTTGCCTTGCTGGTCTATATCTCGTGCTGGATCAAGCTGCACTATCCCGATGTGTTCTGTGCGGCCCTTTTGAACGCGCAGCCGATGGGGTTTTATGCCCCCGCCCAAATCGTGCGCGATGCGCGCGAACATGGCGTCGCAGTGCAGGCCCCGGATGTGAATTACAGCGATTGGGACAACACGCTGCACCCGGTGGGCGCGGGGGCGTTCGGCGTGCGGCTGGGGCTGCGGCAGGTGGACGGCATGGCGCGCACCATGGCGGCCCGGCTGATGGCCGCGCGCGGTGATCCGTTCACTGATCTGCACGATCTGAAGACGCGCAGCGCGATTGATGCAGGCACCATGCGCAAACTGGCCGCCGCCGATGCGTTCAGGTCCGTAGGCCTTGATCGCAGGCAGGCGCTGTGGGATGCGCGCGCCTTGCGCGATGCGCCTGATCTGCCGCTGTTTGCAACCGCACAGGACGAGGGGTTTGAGGCGCAGTTCACCTTGCCACAAATGCCCGTCTGCGAACATGTGGTGGCCGATTACCAAACTTTGCGCCTGTCACTCAAGGCGCATCCGATGGCGTTTTTGCGCAAAAGCATGGCGCGTCAGGGCTATACCGCCGCCGCCGATCTGCCCCGCATCCGCAACGGTGCCCAAATTTCGCTGGCGGGCATCGTGCTGATCCGCCAGCGCCCCGGCAGTGCCAAGGGCGTGTGTTTCATCACGCTGGAAGATGAAACCGGGGTGGCCAATCTGATCGTCTGGCCATCGGTGATGGAGGCCTATCGCCGGGTGATCATGCAATCGCGGCTGATAGATATTCGCGGTGTTTTGCAGCGCGACGCGGATGTCACGCACGTGATCGCAACCCACCTGACCGACCGCAGTGATGCACTGGCGCGGTTGTCAAATGATGCAATGCCGGTGCCGCTGGCCCGCGCGGACGAAGTGCGCAAACCGGTTCCAAACGGCACCCATCGCCACCCCCGCGATGTGCAGATCATCCCGAAATCGCGGGATTTTCATTAAACGATCCGGCCCCTATGCCCGTGGATGCGCCGCCTCGTAGACTTCCATCAGACGGGCCGCATCCACCGCTGTATAGGCCTGCGTGGTTGAAAGTGACGCATGGCCCAGCAATTCCTGAATCGCGCGCAAATCGCCGCCCGCCGACAAAAGATGCGTGGCAAAGCTGTGGCGCATGGCATGCGGGGTGGCCGAAGATGGCAGCCCCAGTTGCATCCGCGCCTTTTCCATCACCAAGGCAATCAGCCGCGGGTTCAAGGGCCCCCCGCGCGCACCGCGAAACAAGGCTTCGGTGCGGTTCAGATCAAACGGGCATAGCGCTGCATACCGCGCCACAGCATCGCGTGCTGCGGGCAGGGTGGGCACCAGCCGTTCCTTGTCGCCTTTGCCGCGAATGCGCAGCACTTGCGGCAACGGATGCGCGGCCCCGGTCAGCCCCATCGCCTCCGATATCCGCAACCCGCAGCCATAAAGCAGCGTCAACACCGCCATATCCCGCGCCGCAATCCAGTCTTGCGACGCCTGATCACCGACGCGGGCAATCATGTCCAGCGCCCCCTCGACACTTAACGGACGCGGCAGTTTGCGGCGATACTTTGGCCCGCGCGCCGATAAAATCGTGGTGGCATCAACGCCTTCGCGGTCGGCCACCCACGCCACAAAGGTCTTTACCGCCGATAAGGCCCGCGCCAAAGACCGCGCCGACAGGCCGCGGCCACGCGCATACGCCATCCACGCCCGCAAATCCGATTGCGACAAGGATGCAATCGCCCCCAACCCGGCCGATCCGCCGTGATGATCGGCCAGAAACGCCAGAAATCCTGTGATATCATGCCGATAGGCCGAAATCGTATTCACCGCCGCCCCGTCCAGCGCGCGCAAATGTTCCAACCAGCGCACCAATGCGTCGCGTTGCGCCGGAGCAATGGCCAATCTGTCTACGACAGCCATCGGCGCATGGTGCGTTCAAACACCCCCGCAAAGAACGCCAGCAAATCGGTGCCATGGGTGGGTTTGAACTGATGCGGATCTTCTGCCCCAAGCACCAGCATGCCGGGCAAGCGCCCCTTGCCGAAATCCAGCTTCATCAGCGCCTCGGACCGCACCCAGCCCGCGCGTTCCCCATAAAGTGCGTCGGAGGCAGGCAAAACCTGCCGCAACACCACCGCGCGCAACGGCACGTTGCGACCGCCAGAGATATATTCGCCCACAAAGCCGGGCTCTGCCACGTAAAGCACATCGCCCAGTTTGCGCAACGCAGGGTCTTCGGCGTCCTGCACCGATTCCAACACCAGCCGCACGCAATCGACCCGTAGGGTTTGCGCCACATCTGATGCCATCGCTTTCAGGAAATCCTCAAAACTCAACGGGTCCAGCAACTGCAAAATCGCGCGGTGCACCTGATTGGTTCCGGCAAGGTTTTCATAAGCCGCTGCAATCACCGTGCGATGAGTGTCTTCCAGCCGGTCAAGACGGCCTTCCAGCCGCTCCATCGCGATGCCGCGCAGATCGACAATGTTGCTGCCCATCAGCCGCTCATTCGCGCCGATAAGGGCGTTCATCACGTCGCGGTCTTCCAGCAAAACTTCGGGTTCCGCCAGAATGCGGTCGCGCGTGTCTTGATCCATCATGCCCTGCCTGCCCGTTTTTCATTTTCGAACAGTATACACCGGGTTTGTGCGGGCGTCACCTGCCAGCACTGCGGCCGCGCAAAGGCGTGGCATTCATGCCAATTTATCTAAAATTTGCGTTTCATTTTGGAAAAAATACTCCACGGGGGAGGCGGCAATCGGCTTCGATTGCCGCCAGGGGGTGTGAAACCCCCGACTGCCGCCGGGCCAAAAGCCTGCGTTACAAAATCTTCTGCCCGGTTTTCGCCCAATCCTTCATGAACTGCGCAAGGCCCGCATCGGTCAGCGGGTGGTTGATCATCGCTTTGATCACCGCTGGCGGTGCGGTGATCACATCAGCGCCGATCAGCGCGCATTGGGTGACATGGTTGACCGAACGCACCGAGGCCGCCAAAATCTGCGTGTCAAAGCCGAAATTGTCATAAATCTGGCGGATGTCACTGATCAATTCCATCCCGTCCATGTTGATATCATCCAGCCGCCCGACGAAAGGCGAGATAAACGTGGCCCCGGCTTTGGCAGCCAGCAACGCCTGATTGGCGGAAAAACATAAGGTTACGTTGACCATGCGGCCTTCGCCCGTCAACACTTTGCAGGTTTTCAGCCCGTCCCAGGTCAGCGGCACTTTGACGGTGATGTTGGGGGCAATCTCGGCCAGTTTGCGGCCTTCGGCGATCATGTCATCCGCCGTCAACGCCACCACTTCGGCAGAAACCGGGCCGGACACGATGCTGCAGATCTCACGGGTGACGTCCAAGATATCGCGCCCCGATTTCAGGATGATCGACGGGTTGGTGGTCACCCCGTCAACCATGCCAAGATCGTTCAATTCGGCAATGGCTGCGACATCGGCGGTATCGACAAAGAATTTCATGGGCTTGGTCCTTCGGACGGTTTGTGACGGGTTGTGAGGGGGCTGCGCACAGTTTACCCCCAAAGGACGGCAAAGGGAAAGGGCGCATCGGGTGGCGGAACGGGTTTACAGCGCGGGTGAACTGGTCGGCGTGCTGACAACCGAACCTTTGGGCCGCATTCTGGATTACAAAGCCCCCGAAGAAGGCTGCGGAACAGGTGATTTTGTCGAAGTGCCGCTGGGCCCGCGCCGGGTGATCGGGGTGGTGTGGGGCCAAGGGATCGGCAATTTTGATCCCGCCCGCATCCGCGCCATCCATCGCGTGCTGGATGCCAGCCCGATGCGGGCCGAATTGCGTGCTTTTCTGACCCGCGCCGCCGACTACACTCTGACACCGCTGGCGGCGATGCTGCGGTTGGCCACCCGCGCGCCGGGTCTGTCCGATCCGCCGTCGATGCGCCGGGTGTTGCGGTTAGGCGATACCATTCCCAACCAGATGACCGACGCGCGGTTTCGCGTCGTCGAGGCGCTGCGCCGCTTTGGCGGAGCGGCGGTAACGGCGGCCGAACTGGCCCAAGAGGCCGCCACCAGCCCGGCGGTGATCAAGGGCCTGATCAAGCTGGGCGTGGTGATCGAAACCGCCGCGCCGCGCGATTTGCCCTATCCGGCGCTGAACCCGGCGGGGGCCGCGCGGCTGACCGGCGATCAGGTGGCGGCGGGCGATGCGCTGGTGGCATCGGTGGTGCAGGGCGGTTACAGTTGCACCTTGCTGAAAGGCATCACCGGGTCGGGCAAAACCGAGGTCTACCTCGAGGCGGTGGCAGAATGTTTGCGTCAGGGGCGTCAGGCGCTGGTGCTGTTGCCCGAAATCTCATTGACCGCCGATTTCATCAACCGGGTTGAGCAGCGGTTCGGCGCCCGTCCCGCCGAATGGCATTCGGGTGTGACGATGACCGAACGGCGGCGGTTGTGGCGCATGATCGGGCGCGGCGACGCGCAGTTTGTCGTCGGTGCGCGCTCGGCGCTGTTTTTGCCGTTCCGCGATCTTGGGCTGATCGTGGTCGATGAAGAACACGACACGTCTTATAAACAAGATGACGGGGTTTTGTATAATGCCCGCGATATGGCGGTGTTGCGGGCCGCCATCGTGGGCGCGCCGATTGTGCTGGCGTCGGCCACGCCCTGCCTTGAGACTTGGGCCAATGTCGAGGCGGGCAAATACGCGCGCCTTGATCTGGCCTCGCGCTATGGGGCGGCGGCGTTGCCGGACATGCACGCCATTGATATGCGCGCGGAAAAGCTGGCAAATGATCAGTGGATCTCTTCCAAGCTGGCGGCAGAAGTGACTCGCCGCATTGAAAAATCTGAACAGTCATTGCTGTTTATCAACCGTCGCGGCTTTGCGCCGATCACGCTGTGCCGGGCCTGCGGGCATCAGGTGGGCTGCGAGGATTGCGATGCGCGCATGGTGGAACACCGGTTTCTGAAACGGTTGGTCTGTCATCAATGTGGGGCCACCAAACCGGTGCCAACTGCCTGTCCGGCCTGCGGCGTTGCAGGCCGCATGGCCGCTGTCGGGCCGGGGGTGGAACGGCTGGCCGAAGAGGTGGCGGCGCGGTTCCCGCAGGCCCGGCTGGCGGTGTTGTCGTCCGATTTGTTCGGCTCGGCGCGGGCGCTGAAAGAACAGATCGGCGTCATTGCGGCGGGCGGTGCGGATATCATTATTGGGACCCAGATCGTGGCCAAAGGCCATAACTTTCCGCTGCTGACATTGGTGGGGGTGATCGACGCCGATCTGGGATTGCAAGGCAGCGACATGCGCGCGGCCGAGCGCACCTTCCAACTGATGCGACAGGTGGCGGGTCGGGCGGGGCGGGCGGATCGGCCGGGCACGGCCTTTTTGCAAACCCATCAGCCCGAACACCCGGTCATTCGCGCCATTCTTGGCGGCGACGAAGAAGCGTTCTGGCGCGCCGAAGCGGCGGAACGTCAGGCCGCAGGTGTGCCGCCTTACGGGCGCATGGCGGGCATCATCCTGTCATCGCCCGATGTGGCGCAGGTGTTTGACATCGGGGCCGAACTGGCGCGACTGGACGCGCCGTTGCGCCGGGTTGGCGCCCAAGTGTTTGGCCCTGCCCCCGCCCCCATCGCCCGGGTGCGCGGGCGGCACCGGGTGCGACTTTTGGTCAAGGCGGGCAAGACCGTGGCGCTCCAGGCGGCATTGGCGGAATGGGTGGCACAGATCAAACTGCCCAATACCATGCGCCTGTCGATTGATATTGATCCGCAAAGTTTTTACTGACTGCGGGCGTCTGTGGATAAAAATCTTGGAAGATTTTTGTAAAATTTTTCAAAAAATTTTGCGAACTGCCCCGTCAGGCGGGCGCAACAACCCACAACCGCACCGGGGCCGATTTCGCGCGGCGGATCACGCCTTTGGCTTCCAGATCCAGTTGCACGCATTTAACCCACCAGCCACAGGTCTCCCCGCCCGGAAACAACAGCGCCGACAGCGCGGGGCGCACGGCGGTGTTGACCTCAACCATCGTCATTCCCGGCGCCTGCCGGGGCAGGGCAGCCAGCATCACCCGGCGCATCTCGGCATATTTTGCCGCGTCAACCCGGTAGACCTTGCCCGGCTGGCCGATATTCTGAACGTCGATCTTGTTACTGGGCAATGCGTCCTCCTGTCTGGCAATCGGGCCTTCACAAAGCCGTGGCTGGCAAGACACCGCCCGCCACCCTATATTACATCAAAGCAAACCGGAGGCCGCCATGTTTTTCAACACCCGCAGCAAAATGGAGATGGTGACGCCGGATCGGGCTTTGCCCGGCCGCGCCGAGCCGCTGCCAACCGCCCAGACGCATTTCATCTCGGGCCTGCCGCTTAAATCGGCGGTGCCTGCGGGGATGGACGAGGCGATGTTCGGTATGGGCTGTTTTTGGGGGATAGAGCGGGTGTTCTGGCAAACCCCCGGTGTGTGGCTGACCATGGTAGGCTACGCCGCGGGCTATACGCCCAACCCGACCTACAAGGAAACCTGCACCCAGTTGACCGGCCACAACGAAGTGGTCCGGGTGATCTATGATCCGGCGGTGATATCGTATGAAAACCTGCTGAAAGTGTTTTGGGAAAATCACGACCCGACCACCGGCATGCGGCAGGGCAATGATGTGGGGTCAACTTACCGTTCTGGCATCTACACTTACGGGGCCGCACAACTTGCGGCGGCGGCGGCCAGCAAGCAACGTTATGGCGAGATATTGGGCAAGGCCGGCTTTGGCGCCGTGACCACCGAAGTGCTGCCAGCACCGGTGTTTTACTTTGGCGAAGAGTATCACCAGCAGTATCTGGCAAAGAACCCCGACGGTTATTGCGGGGTGCGCGGCACCGGCATCAGTTGCCCGATTGGCGTTGGCGTTGCCAGCTAACGCGGTTCAGGCTTGCGCAGCCGATGGGTCTGCCAGACCCAGAGCCACGGCTGCAGTCTTGTGATGCCTTGATTGCCGTCTTGCCATCCCTTAGGGGGGTGCCAAGAGTGCATGACGGATGGGCCCATGGCTGCTGAAAAGATCGACACGCGGGCCATCGGGCTTGATACTGGCCTTGCCCTTGCGCGCTGGCTGACCGGCAAGGAACATCTGCACTACGGATTGTGGACCGGGCTGGACGTGGCGGCGGGCAATATTGGCCCGGCGCAAGAGGCCTATTCGGCCCGGCTGTTTGCCTTGCTGCCGCAGCGGGCGAACCTGCGCATTCTGGATATCGGCGGCGGCGCGGGCGAGACCGCGAAAAAGCTGCTGGCGTTAGGGCACCGCGTGGAAATCGTCGTGCCTTCCGCCTATCTCGCGGGTCGCTGCCGCATCAACGCGCCGCAAGCGGTGGTGCATGAATGTTTCTTTGAAGATATGCACAGCGATGGCGGTTTTGATCTGTGCCTGTTTTCGGAAAGTTTTCAGTATATTCCGCTGGAGGTATCGCTGAAAAAAGCCCGGTCCCTGGTGGTGCCGGGCGGCGAGATTTTGATCGGTGATTGCTTTCGCTCTGACGGATTTCGGGCTGATCCTACCTTTTATACCGTTGGTGGCGGCCATCCGATTGCCGCGTTTCGCACCGCCGTGGCCACGCAACCGCTGACCATTCTGGTTGAACAGGATATCACTGATGCCGTCGCGCCATCCATTGATCTGGAACAGGCGCTGTTCAACGTGCTGGGTATCGGTCTGACCGGGTTTGACCGCGAAATTGCCGCCAAACGCCCGTGGAAACATTGGCTGATGCACCGCGCCTTGCGTCTTGTGATGACCCCCCGCAAGCGCGCGCGCCTGTCGCAGCGGCTGTTCGCGCAGGCGCGCACTTCGGCGGTGTTTATCGCCAACAACCGCTATCTGCTGATCCGGCTGACCACCGCCGATCAGCCCCAATAACCGGATATCGCCATGCCCACATATTCCGCCCTGACCACGCTGATCGGTGAAGATGCCGCGACCGCCCTTGCCGCGGCTGTTGAAAAGATGGATCCGGCCCCCATCGGCGTTGGCGTGTTTGAAATCGAAGATGACAGCGGTCTTTGGGAAGTGGGCACCTATTTCCTTGATCCGCCGTCCGAGGTGTTGCTGGACGTGCTGGCCTTAGCCTACGGCGCGCGGCCCTTTGCGGTGTCGGAACTGCCCGATATTGATTGGGTTGCCAAAGTGCGGCGTGAACTTTCTCCAGTGGAGGCAGGGCGGTTCTTTGTGTTTGGCAGCCATGATGCGGGTAAAGTGCCGCCCGGTCGGGTGGCTTTGCAGATAGAGGCGACGGTGGCCTTTGGCACCGGCCATCATGGCACGACTTTGGGGTGTTTGCGCGCGTTTGACCGGTTGTTGGGTGCAGGATTTACCGCCAAACGCGTGGCCGACATTGGTTGCGGCACGGCCGTTCTGGCGATGGCGGCGGCGGCGGTGTTGCCTGATGCCTTGGTGATCGCCTCCGATATTGATCAGGTGGCTGTCGATGTGGCGGTGGCAAATGTGGCGATCAACCAGATGCAGGGTCGGGTGGAATGCCTTGAGGCGGCAGGCTTCGCGCACCCCCGCCTGCGCCAAGCAGCACCGTTTGATCTGGTGTTCGCCAATATCCTGAAAGGTCCGCTGGTTGAACTTGCCCCGGCGATGGCGGAACATGTTGGCCAAAACGGGCTGGTTATCTTGTCGGGTCTGCTGGTGGTGCAGGCCGAAGCGATCACGGCAGCCTACATCGCCGCAGGCTTTAGCGCGCAGGGCCGCGAGGATTTGGGCGAATGGTCTGCCTTAGTGATGCGGCGCAACTGAGGCAGATTTTACCAAATGCCCAACTTTTGCCACATTCATGGGGTATCCAACGTATAGGCGGGGGCCTGAACGAACGAGAAGTGTTATGGCCGACCCCAATCTTGTCGATTTTTATGGCCGGGTTGCCCGATTTGAACGGGCCCGCGCCAATGGCTATGGCTTTGATGCCGCAGGCACGTTGGGCCGATCGCATTTTACGAAAAAAACCCGTTCGCATAAATCATGGCGCCGCACTGCGATCCTTGTCATCTTTTGCGTATTTGGCATGAAAGGGGCGATTTTGCAGTCTGTCGGCGCGCAATCCTATGACAGCCGGGTTGCCGGGTTACAGGCTGGCGAAGGCTTTGACCGTTTGGGCGGTTGGTTGATGCAGGCCGATCCGGTCACGGTGTTTGTGGCGGAAAAAATCACCCAAGGCATAGCCGCGCTGAAATAGCGGTGGTTATTGCGGCAACGCCGCCGCGCACTCTGCATGCATAAAAAAGGGGCCGATGCCATATCAGCATCGACCCAATTCATTTACAACCGGGAAAAGCCTTAGCGACCGATCATCTCGATGTCGCCACGGCACAGGCCGATGTCGTCCAGTTCGCGGTCCGACAGTTTGCCAAGCGCTTTGCGGGTCACGCGGGCATCATTCCATGCAGCCAGCGCCGCGAAGGATTCGACGAAAACGGCGCTGACACGACCTGAGAACAGGGCACCGCCAGCGACCGGGCGGGTGGTTTCGAAAGCAGCCATTTCATTTTCCTTTACAAACGGCACAATCCGACGGCAATCCGTCGTTGGAATGCATATAGAACTGGCAGCGGGTGGACGCAAT
>JANPLZ010000134.1:0-5551 GCA_031422555.1 Cypionkella sp.
GTAAAGCGTTTGTCGCCCGCCGCGGTGTCAAATTCTTCGGACCCTGCATTCGCAATTCCCGCCAGATTGCGCGCGGATTCGATCACCGCCATTTGCATCCCTAAACAAATCCCCAGATAGGGAATTTTGCGGGTGCGGGCGAATTGGGCTGCCTTGATCTTGCCTTCGGTGCCGCGTTCGCCAAAGCCGCCGGGCACAAGGATGGCGTGAAAGCGTTCCAGATGCGGGGCGGGGTCTTCGCGCTCAAATATCTCGGCGTCGATCCATTCGGCCTTCACGCGGGTGCGGTTGGCCATGCCGCCATGGGTCAGCGCCTCGGCAATGGATTTATAGGCGTCTTCCAACTGGGTGTATTTGCCGACGATGGCCACGCGCACGCAGCCTTCGGCATGGGTCAGCCGGTCCATCACATCGGTCCAGCGCGCAAGGTTGGGGCGCGGTGCGGGCGAGATGCCGAACGCATCCAGCACCGCCTGATCCAGCCCCGCCGCGTGATAGGCCAAGGGCGCGTTATAGATGGTTTTCAGATCATAAGCCGGGATGACGTGTTCTTTGCGCACGTTGCAAAAAAGGGCGATCTTTTCCAATTCCCGTTCCGGGATCGGGTGTTCGCTGCGGCAGACCAGCACATCGGGGGCAAGGCCGATGGATTGCAGTTCTTTGACAGAATGCTGGGTGGGCTTGGTTTTCAACTCGCCACTGGCGGCGAGGTAGGGCAGCAGGGTGAGGTGCATCAAAATCGACTGACCGCGCGGGCGTTCGTGGATGAACTGGCGGATGGATTCGAAAAACGGCAGGCCTTCGATATCGCCCACCGTGCCGCCGATTTCGCACAGCATGAAATCAACTTCGGCCTCACCGATGCGCAGAAAATCTTTGATCTCATTGGTGACATGCGGGATGACTTGGATGGTCTTGCCCAGATAATCGCCGCGGCGTTCCTTTTCCAACACATTGGAATAAATCCGCCCGGACGATATGCTGTCGGTCTTGCGCGCCGACACCCCGGTAAATCGTTCATAATGGCCAAGATCCAGATCGGTTTCCGCGCCGTCATCGGTGACAAACACCTCGCCATGTTCAAACGGCGACATCGTGCCTGGATCGACGTTGAGGTAGGGATCAAGTTTGCGCAACCGCACCGTGTAGCCGCGTGCCTGCAACAACGCGCCCAAAGCCGCCGAGGCCAGACCCTTGCCCAGCGAGGACACCACACCGCCGGTGATGAAAATATAGCGTGCCATGGGGTCTCCGTGAACAGGTTTGGGTCGGGCGATTCTGTTGGTTGGAATCGCAGTATCACGGGAGTTGAGATATAGGCCACCTTGGCCACAGACGCAAGCCGACCGCTATATACGGTCGGGCTTGCGACATTTTCATCAACAGGTTGGGATCAGTTTTCCGCCGGTGGGGGTGTGGCCGGTGCGTCAGTGGCCGCCGGTGGCAGCAAATCGGTGCCGGTTGGCAACGCGGGGGCTGCATCGGGCACGGGTTGCTTGGCGCCGATCTGGTCGATGACTGACGCGGTTGACGCATCTTGCGCTGCCAGAATGGTCAGGGTGATCGACGTGGCGATAAAGCAGATCGCCAGAATCCACGTCACCTTGCCCAAAGCCGTCGCCGCCGCCCGGCCCGAAATAGCGCCGCCGCCGCCACCACCGCCCATGCCCAACCCACCGCCTTCGGACCGTTGCAGCAACACCACGCCGATCAGCAGCAAGGCAAGGATCAGGTGGATGGTAAGGATAACATTTTCCATGGGGCACGCATGTTAGGGCTGACGGGAGCCGTCGATGGGTCTATCTAGGCGCAAGGCGGATTGGGTGCAAGCCCTTCGGCGGCAAGGCGGGCAGGATGCGAATTGCCGCGGTGCCGAGGGACGCAAAGATGCCTCCGGCGGGAGTATTTGCGCCAAAATGAAACGAGCGGCGCAAATTTTAGTCAAATCAGACGGGTCTATCGCAGACAGCCGACAGTTTGTTGCCGTCAGGATCGCGGATATAGCAGGAATAGAAGTGTTCGCTGTATCTGATGCCCGGCGCGCCTTCGTCTGCCCCACCATTGGCGATGCCGGCTGCGTGAAACGCGTCAACTTCGGCGCGGGTCGTGGCGGTCAGCGCCAGCATGCTGCCATTGCCAGTGCTGGCCGGGTTCTGGTCGTAAGGTTTGGTTACATACACCATGACCTGATCGCCGCCCGCCGGGCCATAGGCCCATTCCTCGCGGCCTTCGTAGATCATCGCTATGCCCAAAGTCGCCAGCGTCGGGTCATAAAAGGCGCGCGCGCGGGGCAGGTTGTTGGTGCCAAGGGTGACATACAGGATCATGGGTTTGCTCCGCTTATCCGTCGATTTCATCCACACTTGCCTGCCCGGACAGCCGTTGGCGCAGAATGCTCCACGACAACCCGATCCCCAGCACCACCGACAGCGCAAAGATGCCCAGCCACAGGTTCAGATCGGTGTTTTGCAGCGTCAGCACGCCGTAATCCATCAGCACCCAGATCAGCGCCGCCACGATTGCGCCCACCAGAATAACCCCAAACGCCCCGATAGACCGCAGCGTCGCCCCGATGTAGATCATATATCCCACCCCCAACAGCAGACCCAACAACAGTGTCAGCGGCATTTGGGTTGTGTAATTGGCCTCTGCCCAACGGATGAAATTCCACTCGGTCGGGTTGAACGTGGCCGCCAACAGCCCGAATGCCCCCAGCCAGCGCAGAAAAATGCCCATCATCGCCTCCGATTGCTTTTGTCTTTGGTGGCGCAGTTGTGCCGCCCTGTCCAGCACGCGCATGTGATTTAGCGGTTTCGCCCCCCGGCATGTGTCGCTATAGATCGGGCGGCTTTTCCCAAACCAAAGGTATATCATGGCCAATGTCGTTGTAGTCGGGGCCCAGTGGGGTGACGAGGGGAAAGGCAAGATCGTCGATTGGCTGTCGGAACGCGCCGATGTGATCGCGCGGTTTCAGGGTGGCCACAATGCGGGCCATACTTTGGTGATTGCGGGCAAGGTTTATAAGCTGTCGTTGCTGCCATCGGGCATTGTGCGGGGCGGCAAGCTGTCGGTCATCGGCAATGGCGTGGTGTTGGACCCGTGGCATCTGGTGATGGAAATTGACAAGCTGCGCGGGCAGGGCGTTGAAATCACGACCGAAAATCTGATGATTGCCGAAAACGCGCCGCTCATCCTGCCTTTGCATGGCGAGTTGGACCGCGCCCGCGAGGCCCAGAATTCTGTCGCCAAAATCGGCACCACCGGGCGGGGAATTGGCCCCGCTTATGAAGATAAAGTCGGGCGTCGCGCCATTCGCGTGGCCGATCTGGCCGACGAGACCACACTGGCGCAGCGCGTTGACCGTTTGTTGCAGCACCATGATGCGCTGCGCCGCGGCTTGGGGATGGAGCCGATTGATCGCGCGGCCTTGCTGGCACAGTTGCGCGACATTGCCCCGCACGTGTTGCCCTATGCCAAACCGGTGTGGAAAGTGCTGAACGATGCGCGCCGGGCGGGCAAGCGGATTTTGTTTGAGGGCGCGCAAGGGGCGCTGTTGGACATTGATTTTGGCACCTATCCGTTTGTGACCTCATCCAACGTGATTGCGGGGCAGGCGGCCACAGGCACCGGCATGGGGCCGGGGGCGATCGGTTTTGTGCTGGGAATTGTCAAAGCCTATACCACGCGGGTTGGTGAAGGCCCGTTTCCGGCCGAATTGTTCGACGCCGATGGCGACCGGCTGGGCGAGCGGGGGCATGAATTTGGCACCGTCACCGGGCGCAAACGCCGCTGCGGCTGGTTTGATGCGGTTTTGGTGCGCCAAACCTGTGCCACGTCCGGGGTGACGGGAATCGCACTGACCAAGCTGGATGTGCTGGACGGGTTCAAGACGCTGAAAATCTGTGTGGGTTACGATCTGGACGGGGTGCGGCTGGATTATTTGCCCACCGCGGCCGATCAACAAGCGCGCTGCACGCCAATCTATGAGGAAATGGACGGCTGGCAGGACACCACGGCAGGGGCGCGGTCATGGGCGGAATTGCCGGCAGCGGCGATCAAATACGTACGCCGCATTGAAGAGTTGATTGCCTGCCCGGTGGCGCTACTTTCCACCTCACCAGAGCGTGACGATACCATTCTTGTCACCGACCCTTTTGTGGACTGATCCGATGGCCCTTGGCTATAAAGCGCGTAAACGTTTGTCTTTGCTAATCCTTTTGGTTGGCATGCCGATCTATGTGGTGGTCGCGGTTTCGTTGATGAGCACAATTCAACGGCTGCCGATCTGGGCCGAAGTGCCGTGCTATCTGGGCCTTGGGCTGGCCTGGATCCTGCCGTTCCGGTCGGTTTTTCTGGGGGTCGGGCAGCCTGATCCGGATGAGGGTCCGTCTGATTCGCGCTAAGACAAACAGGCGGAAAGGGCATCTTCCCTTCCGCCTGTTGTTTGGGGTGCAAGTGGCAGCCTTGACCCTGATTGTTGAAGTCGATCAGCTGGCCGAGCGGATGGCCTCGGCCAAAATCGGCGAACGGTCGGTCACCGCGAACTGGCCGCGGCGGGTTTTGGTGATCCGGCCCTGACGCAACAATGTGCCAAACACCCGCAATCCGTCTTCGCGGCTAAGACCTTCGGTTGATGGCAGCGTGGCGATCTGGCGCAGCACCAAGGGGCGGCTGAATTCCGGGCGTCCCAGCACGGATGCGCAATAAACGGCGGCGGCTTCCAGCAAATCGGGCAAATCTGATGCACCTAGCCGATCAGCAAAGTCACTGAAGCTTTCGGTTTCGGCAAACATGTTGATGGCGGCGTCGTCCAGCCCTTCGTTTTCGTCCAATTCATCTTCGGCAACCGCCATAAGGCTGTCTTGCTGCATCGCCGCCATCGCGCCCGCCGGGATGCGGCGCGGGCGCACGGGGGCTACGATACGGGTAGGCTCGATGCGGGTAGGCTCGATGCGGAGGGCCGCGTCGGAAAGCACCACGTGTTCTGATCGGGGTAGCCGATCAATGCGCTGCGCCGAGACCAGAACCAAAGGCTGCGGGCGGTCGCCATTCGCGCTACGGATGGTGCGGGCATCGGGCGAGGTCGGACGCACAGCGCTTTCAAGGTCGTTGCGATAGCTTTCGGTCAAATCATCCTTGGGTTGATTTGGGGCGATCTGCCGATCCGCTTCGGTCGAGGCGACGGCAGCTTTCAGATGAGCGATGGCCGATTGGCGGCGCTTGACATCTTCACCGTCCAGCGCCGAATTGGTTTGCGCCATCAGGCGGCCCACGGCTTCATCTGCAAGATCGCCTTCGATGTCGTGGCGCAGTTCAACCGGATCGAGACTGGCTGCTGCAATCCCGCTAACAACTTTATCCGAAACCATTTCTTCCGTTGCGGCGGGTGGCGAAACCGGTGCAGCAAACGCATCAATCGCGGTGAAATCTGCAGCCGGGCGAACCACATTGATGCTGCGCACCGGGCGTTGCGGGCGCACGGGTGTCGGGGCCGGGGCTGCGGCAGCGTCGATTGCGATGGAGTCAGGGGCGGCTTCATACCCAGCGTCAA
>JANPLZ010000135.1:0-9382 GCA_031422555.1 Cypionkella sp.
GTTTTCTTATGGCTATGACCGGTTGCGCTTTATCAAGCCGGTGTTCATCGGCGATACCATTTATACCATCCGCGAGAACCTGTCGAAAGAGGTGCATAACCTGACGATGGGCAAGCTGCGGGTCAGCTATTCGGTTTACAAGGGCGATGGCACGTTGGTGGTGTATGCCGAACATCTGTTGACGGCGCTGTATCAAAACCCTGTCACATTTGCAGCGCAAGCACAGGCGAAAATGGCCGCAAAGCAGGCCGCCCATGGTTAATCTGCGGGGCATGACCTGGGATCATGCGCGCGGTTTTGACCCGATGGTTGCGACATCGGCCGCCTATGCGCAGGCCCATCCGGGGGTGACGATCAGTTGGGAAAAGCGGTCCTTGCAGGCCTTTGCCGACCGACCGATTGCCGAGATGGCCGAAACCTATGATCTGATGGTGATTGACCACCCGCATGTGGGCGAGGTGGCCAAGCAAGGCAATCTGTTACCGCTTGACGGGCTGCGCGACACGGAAATGGCGGCGCTTGCGGCCGGGTCGGTCGGGCAGTCGCACCCGTCTTATAATTTCGCGGGGCGGCAATGGTCTTTGGCGATTGATACCGCCACGCCGGTGGCCTGCCTGCGGCCCGACCTTTTGGACCACGCGCCCAAGCTGTGGGCCGACGTGCTGGATCTGGCCCGCGCGGGCCATGTCGGATTTGCGCTGATCCCGATCAATGCGCTGATGACGTTTTTTGGCATGGCGCGGAATCTGGGCTATGCTATCGCCGAGGATGCCGAACATCTGATCGCCCCAACCGAAGGCGCGCATGTTCTGGGCCTTTTGCGCGAAATCGCTGGCCTGATGGACCCGCGCTGCCTGCGGCTGGACCCCATCGGGATCTATGACTGGATGGGCGGCACCGCCGATGCGCCAGCCTATTCGCCGTTCGGTTATGGCTATACCAACTATTCGCGCCGCGGATATTGCCGCTATCCGCTGGCTTTCCACAACGCCCCCGGCATTGCCGCACCCACTCCGCGCGGCACGGTTCTGGGTGGCACCGGTATTGCGGTGTCCGCCTTTACCAAACACCCGGATGTGGCCATCGACTATGCCTTCTGGATCGCCGGGGCCGATTGCCAAAAAGGCCTGTTCACCGCATCAGGCGGTCAGCCCGCCCATGCCGCCGCGTGGGACGATGATGCCTGCAACACCCTGACCGGCAATTTCTTTCGCAACACCCGCGCAACCTTGAACACCGCATGGCTGCGCCCGCGTTATGACGGCTACATGGCCTTGCAAGATCGCGCCGGAGAAATCGTGCAGGCCTGCCTGCGCGGCGCGGCAACCCCGTCCGCCACGCTGGCCGCCCTTGATACCGCCTACCGAAAGAGCCGCCGATGAGCCTGCCGTTGGAAGGGATACTCGTTGTCGATTTCAGCCAGTTCCTGTCGGGGCCGCTGTGCGGTCTGCGGCTGGCCGATCTGGGCGCGCGGGTGATCAAGATAGAACGCCCCGGTCAGGGCGATCTGTGCCGCACGCTGTATTTAAGTGACACCGAAATCGGCGGCACCAACAGCCTGTTTCACGCGATCAACCGCAACAAGGAAAGTTTCACCGCCGATCTGCGCGACGCCGCCGACCGCGCCATGCTGCGCGCACTGGTGGGCCGCGCCGATGTGGTGTTGCAAAACTTTCGCCCCGGCGTGATTGAGCGGCAAGGATTTGGTTATGCGGACGTGCGCGCGTTGAACCCCGGCGTGGTGTATGGCGCGATCTCGGGCTACGGCGAAGAGGGGCCTTGGGCGGATTTGCCGGGACAGGATTTGCTGGCGCAGGCGCGGTCGGGGTTGCTGTGGCTGACCGGATCGGCGGGCGATCCACCGATGCCGATGGGATTGGCTGCGGCGGATATGATGGCCGGAAACGTGCTGGCGCAAGGGGTGCTTGCGGCGCTGGTTCGAAAGGCCCGCACCGGGCAAGGCGGATTGGTGCAAACGTCCTTGCTGGAGGCGTTGCTGGATTTTCAGTTCGAAGTGCTGACCACGCATCTGAATGATGGCGGGCGGCTGCCGCAACGATCGGCGGTGAGCGGCGCCCACGCCTATCTGGGGGCGCCTTACGGGGTCTATCAAACCGCCGATGGCTGGCTGGCGCTGGCGATGACGCCGTCGCTGGAACGGCTGGCAACCTTGATGGGCGTGCAGGGGTTGCAGCGATGGCTTAACGATCCACGTCAAGCGATGGTGGACCGCGACGCGATCAAGGCGATCATCGCGGCAGGGGTGAAAACCAAGGGCACGGCGCATTGGCTGGCGCTGTTGCAGCCCGCCGATATCTGGTGTGCCGAAGTGTTGGACTGGCCCGCGATGATGGCATCAGAGGCGTTCCGGCGGCTGAAGATGGTGCAGCATATTGGTGGTGACAGCGCAACTCTTGACACTTTGCGCAATCCTTTGCGCATCGACGGGGCGGCGCTGACCAACCCGCGGGCGGCCCCTGATCTGGGTCAGCACCGCGCGGCGATCATTCAGGAATTCGGCCTGGGGCCTACCCCCGCCGGACAAGACGGCATGATGCGGGCGACCGCATCCTGAAACGGCAACGGGCGCACCAAAACGCCCTCTTTGGGAGGAGAGACCAATGAAACTGAAGGCCACACTGGTGCTGGGCACCGCTCTTGCGACTTTGGCCCTTCCGGCCATCGCGCAGGATTATGGCAAATTTGACGGCTACACCTTGCGCGTCAAACTGATCGGCGGCGCGCAGTATGAACCGCTTTACGCCGAGATTCCGAAATGGGAAGCAGCGACCGGCGCCAAAGTTGAAATCGTGTCCAGCAAGAATCATTTCGAATTAGACCGCGAAATCAAGCAAGACATCGCGGCGGGCACGCTGGATTGGTGCGTGGGGTCGAACCACACGTCCTTTGCGCCGCAATACGGCGAGATTTACACCGACTTGACCGGCCTGATCGCAGCCGAAGACATCGCGGCCTTTGTGCCGCTGATGATTGCCCATTCCACCGTCAATGGCCGTTTGGTGCAACTGCCGCGCCATTCGGATGTGTCGAATTTCTTCTATCAAAAATCACTGTATGAAGACGCCGAAAAGCAAGCCGCGTTCAAGACCAAATATGGCTATGATCTGGCCCCGCCGGAAACCTGGGTTCAGGTCAAGGATCAGGCGATTTTCTTTTCGAACCCGCCGGATTTCTATGGCTTTCAGTTTGTCGGCAAAGACGAAGGCATCACCGGGCGGTTCTATGAATTGCTGGTCGCCAACGGCGGCGCGATGTTTGACGACAACTGGGTGCCGACCTTCAACTCGGCGGCGGGGGTTGAATCGCTGCAGTTCTTTGTCGATCTTTACGCCGCCAAAGCCGTGCCTGCCGGGGTTCCGAACTATACCTGGGATGATACCGGTCTGGGCTTTGGGTCAGGGTCCATCGCGATGGATCTGGATTGGGGCGGGTGGTCTACGTATTTCAACGATCCGGCCAATTCCAAAGTGGCGGGCAATGTGGGCCTGATCCGCGCGCCAAAAGGGTCGGGCGGCAAGCGCACCGGCTGGTCGGGCAGCCACAGCTTTTCCATCACCGAAGGCTGCGACAACAAACCGGCGGCGGCATCGTTCCTGACCTTCCTGACCAGCTATGACAACCAGATGGTCGAAGCGCGCAAAGGACTTTTGCCCACACGTTCGCAGGTTTGGGTCGACGCGATTGCCGAATTTGATGCCGCAGGCAATGCGTTCTCGTCCGAGGTGATGAAAACGTTCCAGCTGTCCATGGCCGAAGATGCTTTCACCCCGCCACTGATTGCCGAGTGGATCGAAGTGTCGAACGTGCTGTGGCCAAAGCTGCAGGCGGCGATGATTGGTGATATGACCGCACAAGACGCGCTGAACGCGGCGCAGGCCGATGCCGCCGTTATCATGTCAGACGCGGGTTATAACTGAGCTTGCGCGGCGCGGGGGATGTAACCCTGCGCCGCGCCTTTTGCCCCTGAAAGCCCCGCAATGATCCGCTTCCTGACCACACGCCGCACCGAAATGGCGCCGTTTCTGTTGCTGCTGCCCGCGGTGGCCACGATGCTTTTTGTGGTGGCCTTGCCGCTGATTTTTTCGCTGTGGACGTCGCTGACGCCTTATAAACTGACCAAGCCGCAGACGCTTTATGACTTTGTCGGGTTGCAAAATTATGTGCGCATTTTTGGCGACTGGGATTTCTGGGAAGCCTTTCTGCGCACCATCGGTTTTCTGACCGTCGCGTTGAATGTTGAATTTGCGTTGGGTCTGGGCATTGCGCTGTTGATCAACAAAATCACCTGGGGTCAGCGCGGACTGCGCACCATCATGATGTTTCCAATGATGTTTTCGCCGATTCTGGTGGGCTTTCAATTCAAGTTTCTGTTCAATGACCACATCGGCGTGGTCAACAATGCGATGCAATCTCTGGGGCTGACCGACCGCGCCATTCCGTGGCTGGTGGATGCAAAGCTCGCGATGTTTTCGATCACACTGGCCGAGATCTGGATGAGCACATCGGTCTTTGCCATCCTGCTGCTGGCGGGCCTGTTTGCAATGCCGCGCGACCCGTTGGAAGCCGCGCGCGTTGATGGCTGCAACCCGGGCCAGGTGTTTCGCCATATCACTTTGCCGTTCCTGATGCCCTTTGCCTATATCGCGATGGCGATCCGCAGTCTGGACGTGGCGCGCGCCTATGACATTGTCGCGGTGATGACCGATGGCGGCCCGGCCGGGCGCACCGAACTGCTGTGGACGCTGATTGCCCGCACCGGATATGACGAGGCCAAGATGGGTCAAGCCAACGCGATGGCCTATGTCTCGACCATATTGTCGATCCTGTTCACCTGGTATTTCTACCGCAAACTGGTGGCCGCGCGGCGTTATATGGGGGGGGCGGAATGACCGTTTCAGTTGAAAGCCGCGCGTCCAAACAGATAAAAAAACTGGCGTTGTGGCTGGCCACTTTCCTTTTGATGCTGGTGATGTGCGTGCCGGGCCTGTGGGTGGTGCTGTCGGCGTTTCGCCCCAACCGCGAGATTCTGGCCAAGCCGCCGGTGTGGATTCCCGAAGAGCTGTCCTTGGTCAATTTCGGCAAGATATTCGGCTTTGGCGCTGAACAGGTTGGCATCCCGGTCGGCAGCTATTTCGCCAATTCGCTGATCATTGCGCTGACATCGACGGTGATTGCCCTGACCATCGGGGTGGCGGGCGGCTATGCTTTTGCCCGCTATCGGTTTCGGTTCAAGGGCGGGGTGTTTTTGGGGCTGATGCTGTTTCGCGCCGTGCCGGGGATCGCGCTGTCGCTGCCGGTGTTCATGATGTTCAGCAGGTTGGGGCTGGTCGATACCAAGCTGGGGCTGATCATCGTTTATGTCAGCCTGAACGTGCCTTTCACCATCTGGCTGATCGACGGTTTTTTTCGTCAGATCCCGCAAGCCCTGTCCGAAGCTGCACAAGTTGATGGCTGCACCCGCTGGCAGGCGTTCTGGAAGATCGAATTCCCGCTGGCCAAATCAGGCATCGCGGCGGCGGGGGTGTTCGCCTTTCTGACCTCGTGGAACGAATTTGCGCTGGCGTCGCAACTGACCCGTTCTACGGATTCAAAAACCCTGCCGGTGGGGCTTCTGGACTTTACCGCGCAGTTCACCATCGACTGGGCAGGCATGTGCGCGATGGCGGTGATCATCATCATCCCGGCGCTGATCCTGACCTTTATCGTGCAAAAACACCTGATTGCCGGACTGACCTTCGGCGGCGTGAAAGGATAACACATGGCAGACATCACGCTGGAGAAAGTGGTCAAGACCTACGGCGCTGTGGGGGTGGTGCATGGCATTGATCTGCACATCGCGCATCAGGAATTTGTGGTGCTGGTGGGGCCGTCGGGCTGCGGCAAATCCACCACCTTGCGGATGATTGCGGGGCTGGAAGATATCACCGGCGGGTTGGTGAAAATCGGCGGGCGGGTGGTGAATGATTTGCCGCCGCGCAAGCGCAATATCTCGATGGTGTTTCAGAACTACGCGCTTTATCCGCATATGAACGTGCGCGACAATCTGGGCTTCGGATTGAAAATCGCCGGGCAATCCCCGGCGGAAATCACCCGGCGGGTGACGGAGGCGGCCGATATTCTGGGTCTGGCACCACTGCTGGACCGCACCCCGGCTGAATTGTCAGGCGGCCAGCGCCAGCGCGTGGCCATGGGCCGCGCCATTGTGCGCAACCCGGATGCGTTTTTGTTTGATGAGCCGCTGTCGAACCTTGACGCCAAGCTGCGCGGCCAGATGCGGGCCGAGATCAAGAAGCTGCACCAGAAGGTGAAAACCACGGTTGTATATGTGACGCATGATCAGGTCGAGGCAATGACGCTGGCCGACCGGATCGTGGTGATGAAAGACGGCCATATCGAACAGGTTGGCACCCCGATAGAGGTGTTCAACCATCCCAACAGCACCTTTGTCGCCACCTTTATCGGCAGTCCGCCGATGAACCTTTTGCCCGGTGTGATTGCCGCCAGCACAGTGCGGCTGGCCGATGGCACGATTGTGCCGGTGCCGGACCGGTTGAAAACCTTCGTCCATGACGGCATGGCCGTGCAACTGGGCATCCGGCCAGATGACATCTCGCCGGTTGGCCATGGCCTTAGTCAGGACGGGCCGGGCGCAGAGGTGGCCCTGACCGTTGATCTGGCCGAACCTTTGGGCATGGAAAGCCTGATCTACACCCATCTTGCCGGGCAAGAGGTGCAGGCCAAACTTTACGGCCCCCGCATTGTGGCCCCGGGCGAGGTGCTGACCTTCCGGCTGGCACTGGACCGCGCCCATCTGTTTGATGCGGCCACCGGCAAATCGGTAAGGGCGCAGTAGATGGCCCGGATCACCCATGTTGCCATTCGGATGGTCGATCTGGTGCCGCCGGTGCGGCGCAGCGATGCGATTCAGTCCTTCGTCAGTCAGGAAACCCCGATCGTCACCATCACCGATGCCGATGGCGCGGTCGGGGTGGGTTACAGCTATACAATTGGCACCGGCGGCCCCGCAGTGATCAGCCTGCTACGCGAAACGCTGGTGCCGCGGCTGATCGGGCGCGAGGCCGAAGAGATCGAGGCCATCTGGCGCGATCTTATGTTTGCCACCCATGCCACGGCGGTGGGGGCGATCACTTCGCTGGCACTGGCGGCGATTGACACCGCCCTTTGGGATTTGCGCTGCATGCGGGCGGGGCTGCCGCTGTGGCGGCTGGCGGGGGGGGCGAAACCCGCGATCCCCTTGTATTCCACCGAAGGCGGCTGGCTGCACATTGAACAAAGCGCCTTGGTTGAAGATGCGATCCGGATCAAGGAACTGGGGTTTGGCGGATCGAAAATGAAGATCGGCAAGCCGCATCTGGCCCAAGACCGCAAAAGGCTGACCGCGGTGCGCGCCGCCGTGGGAGAAGATTTTCGCCTGATGGTCGATGCCAATCAAGCCTTTGCCTACCACGAGGCGTTGCTGCGCGCGCATATGCTGGCCGATGTCGGCATCACATGGTTTGAAGAACCGATGCCCGCCGATGATCTGACGGGCCACGCGCGTCTGTCCGCAGCCTCTCGCGTGCCGATTGCGGTGGGCGAAAGCCTGTATTCGCCCGGCCAGTTTGCCGATTATCTGCGGGCGGGGGCCTGCAGCATCGTACAGGTTGACGTCGCGCGCGTGGGGGGCATCACGCCGTGGCTGAAAGTGGCACATATGGCCGAGGCAATGAACATCGCCGTCTGCCCGCATTTCCTGATGGAGTTGCATGTCAGTCTGGTTTGCGCGATTTCCAACAGCTGGATGCTGGAATACATCCCGCAGCTTGACCCCATCACCCATTCACGCCTTGATATCCGTGCAGGCCTTGCGCATCCGCCCGGGGTGGCGGGTCTGGGGATCGACTGGGATCATCAGGCCATTGCGGCACAAACAATCCATGGCAGCCATTCGGACCACAGGGGATAGACGATGCAACGCATGGGCATGGTGATCGGGCTGAAGCCCGACAAGATCGAGGTCTACAAACGCCTGCACGCCGCCGTCTGGCCAGAGATTCTGGCCAAGATCCGCGCGTGCAACATCACCAACTATTCGATTTATCTGAAACAGCCGGAAAACCTGCTGTTTGGTTATTGGGAATATCTGGGCGCAGATTTTACGGCGGATGCCGCCATTATGGCCGCCGATCCCAAAACTCAGGAATGGTGGGCCGTTTGCATGCCATGCCAACAGCCGCTGACCAGCCGCAAAGACGGCGAATGGTGGTCGATGATGGACGAAGTGTTTCACCATGACTGATCTGCACGCAGCCCTGCAAAGGTGTTATACCTCGGTGGTGCATGACGTTTTGCGCGGCATGGGACGGCGCAATTTCACCTTGCCGCAGCGGCTGCGCCCGCTGAACCCCGAAGGCGTGCTGACCGGGCCTGCGTTCACCGTTGAAGGCCGGATGGATGATGCGGCGGATGCGCACGAAACCCTTCTTGCCTGGACGGGTTTGCTGTCACGCGCGCCCGCAGGCCATATCTGGACGGCGCAGCCGCACAATCATAGCGTGGCCCAGATGGGCGAATTGTCGGCGGAAACCCTGCAGCGCAAGGGCGTTCTGGGCTGTGTGGTCGACGGCGGCTTGCGCGACACCAACTTTATTCTGCGGCTTGGCTTTCCGTGTTGGGGCGTCTTTCACACGCCGCGCGATGTGGTGGGTGCGTGGCTGCCAACCGCCACCGATGTGGCGATCATGATCGACGATGTGCGGGTTCGTCCCGGCGATTGGCTGCACGGCGACCGCGACGGCATGGTGTGTATCCCGGTTGAAATCCTGACCGACGTGGCCGCGAAATCCGTGGCCGCCATGGCCACCGAAAGCCTTGTGCGCCGAGCTATACTTGATGGCATGGACTCGCAGGAAGCCTATCTGAAACACGGGAAATTCTGATGCTGACCGATCCGCGCCTGATGCTACTTTCCCCCGGCGACAGCGTCTATGTGCTGCGCGACCAGATTGCGGCGGGCGAGGCTGTGATGGTCGAAGGCGTGGCGGTGGCGTTCCCCCAAGCGCTTGGCCTTGGTCACAAAATCGCCCGCCTGCCGGTGGCGGTGGGCGATCCGGTGATCAAATACGGTGCCGCGATTGGCCGCGCCAGCCGCGCCATCGCACCGGGCGATCATGTGCATCTGCACAATCTGGTGTCCGACTATACCCCGACCTATGCCCTTAACGGAGGTGATTGATGCGCGGCTGGCTTCGATCTGACGGGCGAAAGGGCATCCGCAATGTGGTGGCGGTGGCTTACCTTGTGGAATGTGCGCATCACGTTGCGCGCGAAGTGGCCGGTGTGGACCGCGATCACGCCCATG
>JANPLZ010000136.1:0-2779 GCA_031422555.1 Cypionkella sp.
GCGGCCAAAGCGAAATACAGCGCGCGCAAGCCCAGAATGGCAAAGATGTTCGAGGTGTAGACGATGAACGGATCGGTGGTGATCGCAAACACCGCCGGCACAGAATCCACCGCAAACACCAGATCGGCGATTTCGATCAGCACCAGCGCCAGAAACAGCGGCGTCATGTAGCGCGCGGTCTTGCCGGTGGTTGCATCGGTTTGGGTGACGAAAAAGTTGTTGCCTTGCAGATCGGGCGTGACGCGGAACCGCTTGCGCATGAACCGCAGCACCGGATTTGCGTTCATATCCATCGGCTTGTCATCGGCCATCAACATCTTGACGCCGGTAAAGATCAGGAAGGCGGCAAAAATATACAAAATCCACGCATATTGCGCTACCAACGTTGCCCCCACCCCGATCATGATGCCGCGCAACACGATCACGCCCAGAATGCCCCAGAACAGCACCCGGTGCTGGTATTGGCGCGGAATGGCAAAGTAAGAAAAAATCAACGCGATAACAAAGACATTGTCCAAAGCCAAGGTTTTCTCGACCACAAACGCCGTCAGATATTCAACCGCCGGTTGCTGCCCCAACTGATACCAGACAAAACCGCCGAAGGCGACACCAAGCGAGATATACAGGGTCGACAGTTTCAGGCTTTCGGAAACGCCGATTTCGGCATCGGTCTTGTGCAAAACGCCCAGATCAAACGCCAGCAGCGTGATGACGATGGCGATAAAGGTGAACCACAGCCACAGCGGGGTTCCCAGAAACAAGGTGTAAAGCAGAATATCCATTTGCGGCCTCTTTTAAGGTGAGGAACGCACTTGGAAACGGCCTTGAAAAAGGGGGTCGGGCCACCACCGAGCACGCTCGATACGATCCGACATCACGACATGGTGTCGCCAGAGGGGCCCGGTTCATATCTGCGAGTTAAGGAGTGCAACGGCGGGGGTCAAGACGGGCGCGAAATTTTTATGAAAAAATTTGCAAAATCCTTGCAAGGATTTTGGCGCTCATGCCACTTGTCCCGCAGCCCAGCCCGATGACCATGCCCATTGAAAGTTATACCCGCCCAGCCAGCCGGTGACATCGACGACTTCGCCGATGAAATACAGGCCCGGCACGCCGCGCGCCATCATCGTGCGCCCATCCAGCGCATCGGTATCAACGCCGCCAAGGGTAACCTCGGCGGTACGGTAGCCTTCCGATCCCACCGGCAGCAGCCGCCAGTTCGACACCCGGTTCGCCACATCGGCCAGCGCTGTGCGCGCCAGCTCGGCCATCGGTGCGGTGATCGCGGCCTGATCCTCGATGTGGCGCGCCAGCCGTTCCGGCAGATGCCGCGCCAGCGCGGTGCGCAGGGCCTGACGGCCATTTTCGGCCTTGGCCGCCTGCAACAGCGCCGCCGCATCCAGCCGTGGCAACAGGTTCAGCGTCACCGCCGCCCCTTCGCGCCAATAGCTGCTGATCTGCAACACCGCAGGCCCAGACAGACCGCGATGGGTGAACAACACCGCCTCGTCAAAGCCGGTGACGCCACAACTGATCCGCGCGTCCACCGCCGTGCCCGCCAGCGGCACCATCCACGCCAGTTCCTGTTCGGCAAAGGTCAGCGGCACCAGACCGGGCCTTGTGTCCAACACCGGCAAACCAAAGCTGCGGGCGATGTCATAGCCGTAACCCGTCGCCCCCATTTTGGGGATCGACTTGCCCCCCGTCGCCACGATCACCGACGCCGCCGCCACCACCCCGCGCGCGGTTTCCACCTCAAACCCGGAAGCTGTGCGCCGCACCGGCCCCAGCGCACAGCCCAGCCACAGCGCCACCCCGCCTTGGGCCATATCGCGCAGTAGCATGTCGACCACTTGTTTGGCCGAGCCGTCACAAAACAATTGCCCCAAGGTTTTCTCGTGCCAACCGATGCCTGCCGCGTCCATCCGGGCGATAAAATCCCATTGGGTGAACCGTTTAAGCGCCGACAGGGCAAAGCGCGGGTTCTTCGACAAGAACCGATCCGGCTGAATGCCCAGATTGGTAAAGTTGCAGCGCCCCCCGCCCGAGATGCGAATTTTCTCGCCCGCCGCACGCGCATGATCAATCACCAAAACCCGACGGCCGCGCCGCCCGGCCTCGATGGCCGCGAACATGCCCGCCGCACCCGCGCCCAAAACCACCACATCCACCTGTTCCATCCGCCCCCCATAGCGCGGGAGGGGGCGGCCCTGCAACCGTTTGACGATTTTGCGGCAAACCCCCTTGCAGCCATGCCACGCAATGGCTAAACACCGCCGCAGTTGGGGCGTCGCCAAGCGGTAAGGCATCGGTTTTTGGTACCGACATACGGAGGTTCGATCCCTCCCGCCCCAGCCAATTCACTTGCCATTGGACCAAAAATGGGGGATGGCCTGCGGTTAACCGCCGCCGTTCGCGGGGACCTGTTTGCGCTGATTGGAAAGCTGATGTCGTTGCGTGCCCCTGTTTTTCTGGCGCTTCTGGCGCTGTCTGCCTGCGGGTCCAGCCGCGAGATGCAGCTTTACCCGACGGTGGGGCCGCTGTCGGCGCAAACCCCGCCGCCGGTGATCCGCGCAAGCGCCGATACCACCGCAGAAACCTCGGGTGCTTTGACGTTCCGGCTGCCCGACCGCACCAAATGCGCAGGCACGTGGTCGGCTTTGGCACCAAAAGTGGTGGAAAAATCGCGCGGGCTGTCACTGACGTTGCGCGGCGGGCCGGGGGCCAATATCGGCAATTCGGTGGAATCGGTCGGCGGCATCAACACCGGCGAGATTTA
>JANPLZ010000137.1:0-19987 GCA_031422555.1 Cypionkella sp.
GGCGGAAAAAGTTGGTCAAAAACGCCGTCACCAACCGCCCCTTGTCTTCGGGGATCAGACGGTTCTTGTCTTTGCGCACATACTCGCGGTCAACGATCGTGGTCAGCACCGAGGCATAGGTTGACGGGCGGCCAATGCCCAGTTCTTCCATCCGCTTGACCAAGGTAGCCTCAGTATAGCGCGGCGGCGGTTGAGTGTGGCTTTGGCTGGCCATGATCGCACCGTCCGGGCTGATCACGGCCGTCGCAATTGCCCGCGCGCCGGGTTTGCCACCGCCTTCGATGATGTCAAAATCATCCTTGCCAATGGCGGCGGCCTGTTTGGTAAAAGCGGCCTCAAACGCACCACGGCGCGGCACGGCGGCCTCGCCCACCATGATTTGCGGCAAACGGCCTTCGTCTTCGTCTTCGTCGTCGCGGCCTTCTTCGTAAACCTTCAAAAACCCGTCAAACATCACCACTTGCCCTGTGGCGCGCAAGCCGACCTGCCCATCGGTTGACGTGACATCCACCGTGGTGCGTTCCATCCGCGCGGCGGCCATCTGGCTGGCGATGGTGCGTTTCCAGATCAGATCATACAGCTTGCGCTGGTCCGCCTCGGTCAGCCGCAAATCATCGGGGGCCGCCGCCATATCGGTGGGGCGGATACATTCATGCGCTTCTTGCGCGTTCTTGGCTTTGTTTTTGTAAATCCGGGCTGCGTCGGGCACATAGGCGGGGCCAAAGCGGCGTTTGATTTCGTCGCGCGCTTCGGTCACGGCTTCGGGCGCCATATCAATGCCGTCGGTGCGCATATAGGTGATGTGACCAGCCTCATACAGCCGCTGCGCCGATGACATGCAGGCCTTGGCCCCCATGCCAAACTTGCGGCTGGCCTCTTGTTGCAGTGTGCTGGTCATAAAGGGGGCCGACGGATTGCGCGTGGCAGGTTTGGCTTCGACCGACTGCACCATCAATGTGCGCGACGTGACAGCCTGCACCGCAATCTCCGCCGCCGTGACGGTGGGAAGGTCAAATTTATCCAGCTTCTTGCCGGCCAACTGGGTCAGGCGCACTTCAAAATCCTGACCGCGCGGCGTGGTCAACGTGGCGTTTACCGACCAGAATTCGCGGGCGCGAAACGCCTCGACTTCCATCTCGCGCTCTACCACCAGACGCAGGCAGACCGATTGCACCCGCCCCGCCGAGCGTGACCCCGGCAGTTTGCGCCACAGCACTGGCGACAGGGTAAACCCCACCAGATAATCCAACGCGCGGCGCGCAAGATACGCATCGACCAAAGGCTGATCCACCTGGCGCGGATTTTTCATCGCCTCGGTCACCGCCGCCTTGGTGATGGCGTTAAAGGTGACGCGCGATACCTTTTTGCCCTTCTTCAGACTGCTGGCCAGTGCCTGTTGCAAATGCCACGAAATCGCCTCACCCTCGCGGTCGGGGTCGGTGGCAAGGATCAGCTCGTCGTCTTCCTTCAGCGCATCCACAATCGCGCGGATGTGTTTTTTGCTGTCGGCTGCGACCTCCCAGGTCATGTCGAATCCGTTGGCGGTATCGACCGAACCATCTTTGGCAGGCAGATCGCGCACATGGCCATAAGAGGCCAGAACCACATAGTCAGAACCGAGATATTTGTTGATTGTCTTGGCCTTAGCGGGGGATTCTACAACGACGACTGGCATGAAATATCCCCGGCTTTCGACACAATAGGTGGCGGCGCACCATGCGACCCAAGGGCGGCGCTTGTCAACCGCAGCAGTGACGCGGACCGGTGAAGTTTCGCTGTAGCAAGACTGGCTGCCGAGGAGCGGGGCATGGTGCGGGTT
Source organism: Cypionkella sp. (assembly GCA_031422555.1). GTDB lineage: Bacteria > Pseudomonadota > Alphaproteobacteria > Rhodobacterales > Rhodobacteraceae > JANNAT01. The sequence continues at coordinate 1,820 of JANPLZ010000137.1, forward strand.
ATCTGGCAGCGGCGGGGCGCAAATTTTTTAGATAAAAAATTTTTCTGCCGGACGCGCCCACGCAGCCCTGCACCACCACGGTCGTCAATCAATGCGCGACAACAGCCCGCCCGACTGACGCTGAATGCGGCCCTCCAGTTCCAGCGCAATCAGCGCCGGGGCCAAAGCCGCCGGGGGCAGCGCCAGATCGCGGATCAGTTGGTCTTCGGCCAGGGGGCTGGGGCCAAGGCGCGCCAGAATTTGGCTGTGCACCGACGCGATATCCGCCAGCCCCCGGCGGTGCGGCGCAGGGCCGGGCAAAGCTGCGGGACGCGCGTTTTCGGCGCTGCTTTGCGATGCGACCGATCGGGCGGCATGGTCCACCTCTGGTTTGGCGGTTTGCGGCGCTGTCTGTTGCGGCAAACCAATCGCTTCCAGCACATCGGCGGGGCCGCGCACCAAGATGGCGCCATCGCGCAGCAGCATGTTGCAGCCTGCAGCGCGGGCATCAAACGGATGGCCCGGCACTGCCAACACCTCGCGCCCCTGATCCAGCGCGTTGCGCGCGGTGATCAGGCTGCCCGACCGCGCGGCAGCCTCAACCACCACAACGGCGCGGGCAAGGCCGGACACAATCCGGTTGCGCTGTGGAAAATGCCGGGTTTGCGGCACGCAGCCCATTGGTTGTTCCGATATCCGGCAGCCGCGCTCTGCGATCAATCCCGCCAGTTCGGCGTTTTCTTCGGGATAGATCACATCTACCCCGCCCGCCTGCACCGCCACCGTGCCGGTCTCAAGCGCGGCGCGGTGCGCTTCGGCGTCGATGCCGCGCGCCAGACCCGACACTACCACCAGCCCATGCGCGCCCAGCCCTTCGGACAACCGTCGCGCCATGCGCAGCCCCAAAGACGACGCGTTGCGCGCGCCCACCAGCGCCACCATCGGCCGCATCAACAGCGATACATCACCTTGGACCCACAAAACCGGCGGCGCGTCGGGCAAATCCATCAGGGCCAGCGGATAGCCCGGCTGCCCCCAAAGCAGCATCACCGCCCCCGCCACCCGGGCGGCGGCCATCTCGTGACGCGCAACTTCTACCGGGCACACGGCATAGCCTTGCACCCCCGCCGCCGCCGCAATGTCCGGCAGGGCCGCCAAAGCCGCCCGAGCCGAGCCGTGATCCCCCAGCAGACGATGAAACGTCACGGCCCCCACCCGGCGCGAGCGGATCAGTTGCAGCCATTCAACGCCGTCCGCAGGCGGCAGTGCCATTGCAGCCTTCGCAGCCGATTTCAACGCAGCAGCCATGCCAGCGCCCCCCCACAGTTGCCACCTTTGTGGCGGGCATCGGTTAATAAAGGGTGAATCCGGCAGCTAAATTTTGACAGGGTTGTGTGAGGTTTGATCAAAGTGCCCGGCCATGGCGCACGATCGCCTGCGATCTTTCCGCCTGCGGCGCGATTTGCGTGTCAATCTGCATTGAATAAAGCCGAAAAGTTTGATCAAATGTGAGTAGACCATTGCCCGCCGCTTTTTCACAGCGACCGGGCCACGCGAAAAGGATACGCCGCCATGTTGAACGCCGAAATTGCAGCCCGCCGTGATGCGTCGATCTCGAAGGGGATCGGCGTGATGACCCAGATCTATGTTGACCGCGCGGTGAATTCCGAAGTGTGGGATATCGAAGGCAACCGCTATATTGATTTCGCCGCGGGCATTGCCGTGGTCAACACCGGGCATTGCCATCCGCGCGTAATGGCGGCGGTCAGTGAACAGATGTCGCGCTTTACCCATACCTGCCACCAGGTGCTGCCCTACGAAAATTATGTCCGCCTTGCTGAACGGCTGAACGCGGCGGTGCCGGGGGATTTCCCGAAGAAAACCGTGTTTGTCACCACCGGTGCCGAAGCCGTTGAAAACGCCATCAAAGTGGCGCGCATTGCCACGGGGCGCTCGGCCATCATCGCCTTTGGTGGCGCGTTTCATGGCCGCACGTTTCTGGGCATGTCTTTGACTGGCAAGGTTGATCCCTATAAAAAGGGCTTTGGCGCGATGATGCCCGATGTCTATCACATCCCGTTCCCGCAAGACGTGCATGGCATCACCACCGAAGACGCGATGGCCGGGCTGACCAAACTGTTCAAGGCCGATCTTGATCCATCCCGCGTCGCCGCGATCATCTTTGAGCCTGTGCAAGGCGAGGGCGGCTTTTATCCGGCCCCCAAAGAACTGGTGCGCGGCATTCGCAAACTGTGCGATGATCATGGCATCGTGATGGTGGCGGACGAAGTGCAAACCGGTTTCGCCCGCACCGGGAATTTGTTTGCGATGGAAGGTTACGGCGTGGCCGCCGATATCACCACCATGGCCAAGGGATTGGCGGGCGGTCTGCCCTTGGCGGCGCTGACCGGCAAAGCATCCTTGATGGATGCGGCCCATCCGGGCGGTCTGGGCGGCACTTATGGTGGTAACCCGTTGGGGATTGCGGCGGCGAATGCGGTGCTGGACGTGATCGAGGAAGAAGATCTGTGCGCGCGCGCCAACGAATTGGGCGGCCGCCTGAAACAGCGGCTGGAGGCGATCCGGTCGGTCACCCCCGAGATCGTCGATATCCGCGGCCCCGGTTTCATGGTGGGCGTCGAATTCGCCAACCCCACCACGCATGAACCCGACGCAGGTTTCACCGGCCGCGTGCGCACAGAGGCGCTGAAGCGCGGCCTGATCCTGCTGACCTGCGGCGTTTACGGCAATGTCGTGCGGTTCTTAGCCCCGATCACCATCCCGGACGCCCATTTCGCCGAGGCGATGGATATACTGGAAGAATCGGTGCACGCCGCGCGGGTGTAACGACATCAGCCTGATAAAATGACAACGGGGCAGGGATATTTCCTGCCTTGTTTTCGTTGGTGGCACCTGTCCTGTTGGCCCTGCAACAAACCACGGCTTGCCGTCCCTCAGCCGGGTATTCAAAGTGGCTGTCCGCTTTTGGGGAACCATTCCCGCCCCCTCTGCGTTGTCCGTCGCATTACTTTCCCAACCAAGCGAGGCTGCCATGACCAAATTCATCCTTATCCTGCCCCTGTTGATGCTGCCATTGTCGGCGTGCGTCACGGCGGAGCAAAACGCCGCTGCCGGGGCTTTGGGCGGGGCGGCACTGGGGGCTGCGGTCTCTGGGCCCGATGACCGGCTGACCGGCGCGCTGGTCGGTGCGGCGGTGGGTGTGGCTGCATCAACGCTGATCGGTCCGGCCCCGCAGCGCGGCCAATGTTATTACCGCGATGCGCGCGGCCAACGTTTCATCGCCGACTGCTGATCATCCGGCCTGTTATGGCCTTGGCTTAGCGGCGGCGGTCAAACACCGCCAAGCGGCAATCGCACGGCGATTGCCGCTTTTTTTATGGTCTGTTTGGGCAGTATGAAAGCCGACACAACGTAGAGGAACGCACCGCACCCGCGCCGTGGCATTTGCAAGCAGCGCTTCTCCGCGCTATCAGCCTGCAGCGAACCCCTGTGAAAGTCTTTTGATGCCTGACCACGCGCACACCGGTATTCGGCTGATCGAAGCTGGATATGGCGTGGCGGGCCACAGCATTTTGTCGGGACTGTCCTTGCACCTGACCCAGCCGCGCATCGGCATCATCGGGCGCAACGGTTCTGGCAAAACCACGCTGTTGCGGCTGATGGCAGGGCTGATCGCGCCCACCACCGGGTCGGTGCGGGTGGGCAGCCTTGATCCGGCGCACGATCGCCGCGAAATGCTGTCGCAGATTGGCATCCTGTTCCAAAATCCGGATCATCAGATCTTGTTCCCAACGGTGGGCGAAGAACTGGCCTTTGGTTTGCGCCAGTTGGGCCAAGCCCTGCCGGATGCCAAAGCCGCCGTGCGCGCGGCTTTGGCGCAAGAAGGCCGCAGCCATTGGTATGGCGCGCCCACCCACACCCTTAGCCACGGCCAGCGGCATTACCTTTGCCTGCTGGCGGTGGTGTTGATGGGGCCTGCGATCATCTTGCTGGATGAGCCGTTCGCCGGGCTGGATTTGCCCACCCAAATGCGGCTTGCGCGCAAACTGGCCGGGCTTGCACCGCAAATCATCACCATCAGCCATGATCCGGCGACGGTTGCAACCTGCGACCGGGTGATCTGGCTGGAGGCCGGGCGTATCCGGGCCGATGGGACGGCGGCCAGCGTGCTGGCGGCGTTTGGCACCGCGATGCGGCGTTTGGGGGAAGCCGATGCTGACACTGACATCGCCGGTTGAAACCTGGGCGCATCCGCTGCCCGCCGGGGCCAAGCTGTTGGCGCTGTGCGGATTTACCGTGGTGTTGTTTGCGCTGAAAACCCCGGCACTGCTGGCACTGGCGGCGGGCGGCGTGGCGGCCATCATCGCGGTATGTGGCCGCGACTTTGCCCAAACGTCGCTGCGATTGCTGGGGCCCTTGTGGTTTTTTAGCACCGTCGTCGGACTGTGGCATGTGTGGCTGGGCGATATCCCCGGCGGCGCGGTGGTGATTTTGCGTATGGTCACCGCAGTGGCGGCGGCGAATTTTGTCACCATGACCACCCGGCTGTCTGACATGATCGCGGTGATCGAACGGCTGTGCCGCCCGCTGGCGCGGGTTGGGCTGCAGCCCAAAACACTGGCGCTTGCGGTGGCATTGGTGATCCGGTTCATCCCGGTCATGCTGCAACGCATGGCGCAAATCCGGGAAAGCTGGCGGGCGCGGTCGCATCGCCGCCCCGGCTGGCGGGTGATGCTGCCTGCAACGCTTGCCGCCCTTGACGATGCAGACCGCGTGGCAGACGCCTTGCGCGCGCGTGGCGGTTCTGGTTAACACAATGTCGGAAACAGGAGAGACCCATGGAAAAGAACCTAGCCCACATTGCGCTGTTCGCGGCCCTGATTGCGGTGCTGGGCCTTGTGCCCAAGATTGATCTGATCTCGGGCGTGCCGATCACGGCGCAGTCCATGGGGATCATGCTGTGTGGCACGGTGCTGGGGGCCAAGCGGGGCGCGCTGGCGGTGTTGTTGTTTCTGGCGCTGGTTGCTGTGGGCCTGCCCTTGCTGTCGGGTGGCCGGGGCGGCTTGGGCGTGTTCGCCTCGCCGTCGGTTGGGTTCCTGATCGGCTTTCCGGTGGCGGCCTTTGTGGCCGGCCTGATCGTTGAACGCTGGACCGCAACCGTGGGCATCGCGGCCTTTGCCGGTGCGTTCATAGGCGGCATCATCGTGCTTTATGCCTTTGGCATTCCGGGCATGGCGGTCATGCTGGACAAATCCATGGTCGAGGCCGCCGCGCTGGCCACGCCGTTTTTGCCGGGCGATCTGATCAAGGCGGGTCTGGCCGCGCTGATCACCCAAGGCATTGCGCAAATGCGCCCCGGTGCGTTGCTGTCACGCCCGCAGGCGTAACCAACAAAAGGTCAGCGCCGCACCACCACGGCGCTGCCCACCCCGCCCGCCGCTGCGATGGCGGCAAGTCCATAGCCGTGTTGCAGTTGATAAAACAGCCGCACCGCCAAAATCGCGCCCGAGGCCCCGATCGGATGCCCGCGCGCCAGGGCCCCGCCCGACAGGTTCATCCGGGCGGAGTCTAATCCGGCCATTTGCGCGCAAGCGATGGCTTGGGCGGCATAGGCCTCCATCATCTCGATCCCCTGCAGATCTGCCGGCCCAATGCCCGCCGCCGCCAACGCCCGCGCGATGGCGGGCACCGGGGCCAACCCAGGTTCGGTCGGATCGGCCCCCAAACTGGCCCCGGCGATGATCTGCAAGCCACGGTTTTGGGCCACTTTTGCGTCCACCACCAGAACAAACGCCGCCGCATCCGCCGCCACCGCCGCATTGGCCGCGGTAATACTGCCGGTGATCACCGAGGCGCGGGCGGCCAGCGCCGGGGTCAGGTTGCGGGCAAAAGCGTCGTGCGACTGGCCCGCGATGGGCACGATCTCGGCAGACATGTCGGCTGCAACCGCGCGGGCGTGACTGGCCACGGCAAAAGCATCAAGGTCGGCGCGCGTAATGCCCAGTCTTGCCGCAAGGGTTTGGGCGGCTTGCGCCATATCGGGGTCGCGGTCGGGCCAAGGGGTAAAGGCGGGCTGATCATAGGGCACCGCAGGCCCGCCATTCGGATCAGTGCGCAAACGCAAGGGCCTGCGCGAATAGCTTTCAACGCCGCCCGCAACCACCACCCGCGCCGCCCCACTGATCACCAACGCCTGCGCCAGCAGCACCGCGTCCAGACCGCCTGCGCATTGGCGGTCAATCGTCAGCCCCGCCACATTACCCATCCCCGAAGCCAATGCCAACCGCCGCGCCGGATTGCCGCCCGCGCCCAAAGCATTGGCGCAAATCACCTCGTCCACCGCGGCGGGTGCGATGCCCGCATCAGCCAGCAGGGCCGCGATCACCGGGGTGCCCAGATCTTCAATCGACAACCGAGCAAAGGCCCCGCCGCGCGGCACCACAGCCGATCTTTTGGCGGCGATGATCCGCGCGATCACGGTTGGGCCCGCCCGGCAAGGGTTTGGAAATCGGTCTTGCCCGATGGCAATTGCGGCCAGTCTTGCAGCCAAATCGCCGTACGCGGCGCTTTGAGCGGCCCAAACTGCGCCCGGGTGGCCGCCAGTATGGCCGCCTCGCAGACCGCATCGCCTTGCAGCAGTGCCACCATCACCACGCCCCGCAACGCATCCGCACGCGGCAACACCGCCGCCCGCCGCACGCCGGGCAAGCCGTGCAGGAACGCCTCTATCGGCTCGGGGAAAACGTTCTGGTCGGCCACCGTCACCATCCGCCCGGCTCTTCCCGCCAGATACAACTGGCCCGCCTGCATCCAGCCCATTTCACCCACCGACAGCCAGCCGCGATCCCACACCGCATTGCCCGGATCATCGCCCGCATACCGGTCAAACAGGTAGGGGCTTTTCACCCAAATCTGTTGAATATCCCCCGGGCCGCGCAGATCAATCTGCACCCCCGGATAGGCCGCGCCTACGGCGTCTGGCGGGGTGTCGGGGCCGGACAGGGTGATGAAGCTGGCCTCGGCCGCGCCATAAAACTCGCGCAGCTGGGCGTGTGGGGCCAGCGTTTCCAGCGCCGCGCGCAGACCCTTATCCAGCTTTGCCCCGCCTACCACTATTAACCGCGCCGCCAAAGCCGGGCCGCCCGCATCCACCATCAGCCGCAGTTGTGCGGGCGTGGCATAGACCAGATCAACCGCGCATCTGGCCAAGACCACCCGCTGACGATCCGGGCGCATGCCTGCCAGAAGATGCAGATCGGCCCCAAGACTGATCGCCTCAACCGCCGCATACAGCGCCAACGACTGTTCCAACCCGCCCAACACCGCCACCCGCACGCCCGGACCGATGCCAAACAGCCCGGCATTCACTGCAAAGCTGGCGCGCCACGATGGTACCGAGCGCACAATGCGGCGCGGCGCACCCGATGATCCTGATGTCAGTGTTTCAAACTGCCCCGGCCCCGCAGCCATCCCCCCGGCCCCGCCAATCCGAAACGGTGCGCCTGCAAAGGCCACCGCCAACGGCCCCAAATCCGCCTGAACGCGCCCGGCCAGAACCAGCCGCGCGCGCGGATGTGGTAAGAAACCCACCGTCATTTTGGGAAAAAGCCCTTCGCCGAAACCACCCGCCGCAATGCGACGCCTGCCATCCCGGCAATCAACCCTGCGATCAACCGGTTGTCAGGGCGTGGCAATCAAACCCACCATGCGGCGCAGCGCCAGCAAATAGCCATCGGTGCCAAAGCCTGCGATTACGCCATCCGCCCGCGCCGAGACATGCGAATGGTGCCTGAACGCCTCGCGCCGATGGATATTGCTGATATGCACTTCCAGCACCGGACCGTCATAGGCGATCAAGGCATCCAGAATGGCCACCGATGTATGGCTATAGGCCCCCGGATTGATGATGATCCCCGCCGCCTTTGCCCGCGCCTCTTGAATCCAGTCCACCAACTGCCCCTCGTGGTTTGATTGCAGACAGCGCAGGCTTGCGCCCAAGTCCGCCGCCAAAGCCGTAAGTGCGGCAGTGACATCATCCAAAGTCTGGCTGCCATAGATTTCAGGCTGCCGCAGACCCAGCAAGTTCAGGTTCGGGCCATTCAAAACATAGATGGGCTTGGACAAGGGCGCGATCCTTTGACGGTTTAACGGATACATATCCTATCGCCCCGCCTGCGCAAAGCCGCCTTTGCAAAGCGGTTCGCGCAACCACCGCCAAAAAATTAACGCGCCTTCCGTGGGGGAAGACGCGTCAAGGTCGCGGCCCAATCTGCCAGCCAGCCAGAGACAACCCGGCGGCAGTTACGCAACCTTTTCGATGACCAGTTCGCGGGCCAATTCTGGCGCGTGTTCCGGGGCCAACCCCAGCGCGCGCACCACTTCGCGGGTCAGATGCGGACGGTTCAGGGTGTAGAAATGCAAATCCTGCACGCCGCCCTGAATCAACCGGTCGCACAGCGCCGTGCAATGGGTCAGCGCCAGCAATTCCTCGCGCCCGTCGCGGATCGCCATCGCAAAGCCTTCGTCCAGACGCGCCGGAACTTTCGTGCCACAGCGCGCGGCAAAGCGCTTTGTGGCCTCCCAGCTTTGGATCGGCAAAATCCCCGGGATGATCGGCGCGGTAATCCCAGCGGCCACACAAGCATCACGAAACCGAAAGAATGTATCGGCGTTGAAGAAAAACTGCGTGATGGCGCTTGTGGCCCCCGCATCCATCTTACGCTTCAGCCACGTGACATCGGCCAAACCGTCGGCGGCATCCGGGTGCGGTTCTGGATAGGCGCCGACACGGATTTTGAATTTGCCGGTCTTGGCCAAGGCGGCGACCAGTTCCACCGAACTGGCGAACCCTTCGGAATGGGCGCTGAACCGCTGGGCACCTTTGGGGGCATCGCCGCGCAGCGCCACAATTTCGGTCACCCCGGCGTCAGCATAGGCGGCAGCGATTTCAAGGGTTTCGGTGCGGCTGGCATCAACGCAGGTCAAGTGGGCGGCCACGTTCAGGCCGTAGTTGCGCGCGATCGTGCCCACGGCGTCATGCGTCAACTTGCGGGTGGTGCCGCCCGCGCCATAGGTCACCGAGACGAAACTGGGGGCCAGCGGAGCCAGTGCCTGCACGGTTTCCCACAGCCGGAACGACGCGTCCAGCGTTTGCGGCGGGAAAAATTCAAAGCTGATGCTCGGGCTGGACATGGGACGGCTCCTGTAATCTTGCCCTCTTGTCGCATGGCACGCTTTGTGAAACAAATTCATAATATTCAAGATCAACATGAGGATGACAGCATGTATCTGGAACTGCGCCACTTGCGCACCATTCGCGCTATTCATCAGGCAGGCGGGCTGGCCCGAGCCGCCGATGTGATGAACATGACCCAATCGGCGCTGTCGCATCAAGTCGCGGGCCTTGAAGCGCAAGTGGGGATGGAGCTATTTGTGCGCAGATCGAAACCGATGACCCTGTCGGCGGCGGGCATCCGGATGTTGCGGGCGGCAGACCGGATTTTGCCAGAAGTCATTGCTTTGGAAGAAGAATTTCGCGCTCTGCAAGCGGGAAAAACCGGGCGGCTGCACATTGCCATCGAATGCCACGCCTGTTTTGACTGGCTGTTTCCGGTGCTGGAATTGTTCCGCCACGCTTGGCCCGAGGTGGATGTCGATATCCGCGCGGGGTTGGCGTTTGACGCGCTGCCCGCGTTGAACCGCGAAGAGGTTGATCTGGTGATTTCGTCCAATCCGGTGGAATTGCCGGGGATCACGTTCAACGCGCTGTTTGATTACCACCCGATGTTTGTGGGCGCGGCGCAAAACCCGTTGGCGGCCAAAGCGGTGATCACGGCGCAAGATTTCCGTGACCAAATCCTGATCAGCTATCCGGTCACCCGCGACAAGCTGGATGTGTTCACCGAACTTTTGACCCCCGCCAAAGTGGAACCCCGCGCGCATCGCCCGGTGGAACTGACCGCGGTGATCCTGATGCTGGTCGGGTCAAACCGCGGGGTGGCGGTGCTGCCCGACTGGGTGTTGCGCGATGTGAAATCCAACGCCGATTACATCACCCGCCCGCTGGGCCCCGGCACGATCACCAAACGGCTGTACGGGGCGACGCGGTCTGAGGACAGCGCCAAGCCCTATGTGGCGCATTTCCTGAAGCTGGCACGGTCCGAGGCGGTAAAGTTGCAGCGCACCTGAACGCGGCGGCAGTTTTGCCGGATGTGAAAAACTCGGAGCCAAACGCCCCCAACCTGCAAGCCGCAGAAATCGCGCGGCTTTCCGAAATTGAATTTTAGGGCGTTTTGCGGTATTATCAGCGCACCAAATTGTAAAAAAGATGGGAGCGCACAGATGAAACATGTGTTTCTTAGCGGCCATGGTGGGTGGACACCACAGTTTGGGTATACCACTGTGCCACGCGGCATGGCAGTATATTTTTATACCCACTTTGCCAAAGCCCTTGCGATCGGCATGGAAGAGTTGATCCTGACCGGAGCGTACACCGCGACGGACCGCATTATCGGTGAATTTTTACAATGCCCGAATATGCGGTTGTCCGGTCAGCCGGCCGCATGGACTGCGCTAAGCGAGGCAAGCCTGAACAAGGATTTTTGGGGCGAGAAGTCTGTCGTTTTTGGTATGCCCGAAAAGAAAAGATTCCATCTCTCAGGTTTCTTAGCAGGGGCGGCGGGCGCGATGCAGCCCGGGGATCAAGTTGCCGTCCACTGGATGGCTTGTTCGTCTCTACAACTTAATCCGGTCGGCGGAGCGGCGCTTGGGGTAAACGCCGCCGATCTTCGGCACGATACGCAAAACGGCCACTATCGCATTACCAACCCGGACGATACTTTTCGCTGGCTTGATAAAGATGGCATCGAAGTGCAGAAAGCTTTGCCAAATCTGTGACGAACATCGGCGCTGCGCCCATAAAAACCGCGCCCGGCCCTTTACATCCCTGACACGAAAAATGCCGCCCGCGTGATACTAATTCTTGTAAGTTGACGCGCAATTGATACCATACGCGGCATCCTTAGAATTTTATTGGAGATTGGAATGGGATTTTCAGAAGCGGTTCGCACGTGCCTTCAGCAAAAATATGCCACCTTTTCGGGGCGCGCATCACGGTCTGAATATTGGTGGTTTTTCCTGTTCGTAACCCTTGTTGCCTTGGTGTTCTTCGGCATCGGCGGCGGCGTCATGGGCGCGTCAGGCATTGCCGACGTGCAGGCTGGCGGCGACATTCCGACTGTTGCAATCGTGTTTTTTGGTCTTGGGGCGGTGTTTTATCTGGCGATGTTGTTGCCGATCATTGCCGTCACCGTGCGCCGTTTCCACGACCGTGATCTGTCGGGCTGGATCTATCTGGCGGCCATCGTGCTGGGCTTTGTGCCCTTCGTCGGCATCATCGCGTCGATCGGGGCGTTTGTGATCACCGTGCTGAAAGGCACGCCGGGCGAGAACAAGTTCGGTCGTGACCCGCTTGGCCCAGAACACAGCGCCGACGTTTTCAACTAAACGGCGGGTTGGTATCGGGTGCTTTGGGTTCGGGTGATCTTGCTGGGTCTGTGGGTAAGTGCTGGCCACGCCGCCGCGCAAACGCCCACCGACCGCGTGCAGGCAGATCAGCCGAAGATTACCGCCATTGATCCGCCGCGCAGCGCTGTGGCGGATCAATACCGCGCCCAAGCCGCGAGGCAAGGTGTGCAAACCGACGTAACCTATGCCGCGACCCTAAACGGCGTGTTGCGCAGCGATGGCAGCTTCGTGCCACCCAAAAAACCTGCGGCCCCCAGTAATTACACCGCGCCGTCGCTGTCGGGCAACGTTGCCATCGTGTTGGTGATGGTGGTTTTGCTGGCGGGTCTGGCGCTTTGGCTGCGGTTCGGCGGTGCGGGCGGCTTGCTGGCAAAAGGGCCGGGCGACATTGCGCAAAAGCCGGTTGCCCCCGAAGGCTGGGCGCTGCCCAAGGCGCAAGACATGGTTCCGGGCGGCGATGTTTTCGCCACCATCCGGGCGATGGCAGACCGCCGGGCGGCGATGGTTTTGCTGTTGCGCACCAGTCTGATGCAGGCGGCAACCACCAGCGGCACAAGGTTCGCGCGGTCTGACACCGAACGCGACGCGCTGCGCCGGTTGCCGCAATCCCTGTCGGGCCAACCCATTTTGCGCGACTTGCTGCTGCAGGCGGAACTTGCGCATTACGGCGGGCGCGAGGTGTCGCAAGACCTTTTGAACACCTGCATTGACCGCGCCCGCACCTTGTTTGGCCCAAGCGGTGCGCGGGCATGAGCGTGGCCAGGCGGTTGTGGATCGGGCCGATGTGGATTGGGCTATCGGTGATTGCTGTGCTGGGTTTGGGCTATCTGGTGTTCGGCTCAAGTGAGGATCAGAAAACCGACCGCGCGCTTGACCGCTCGGTCATCGGGATCGAAGGGCTGGTCAAATGGCTGCCCGAACAAGGCATCAAAGTTATCCGGTCCAACCCCCGGCTGACCCCGCGCGCGACCAATCTGTCGCTGCGGATAATGCCGCTGTATGATACCGATTTATTCGCCACCGATGATCTGCCCACCACTTCGGCCGAAGAAATGCTGCAAACCACCCAGCGTGATCTGGAATGGTGGGTGTTCAGCCAGAAAACCTATGATCTGCGCAGCCTTGTCGTGTTGCCAAAATGGCGGACCGGGTTTGTCAAATCCAAGGTGGCGCACGAGGTTACACTGATCCCGATGCCCTTGATGGTGCAGGTGATGACCAATCTTTATATGCCGCAGGACGGGTTGGTGCGGCTTGGCGCCACGATGCCACCTTCGCAACTGTCCATCGGCGATGCGCCTTTGCGCCGCGTGGCCATGTATCAGGCGCAACTGTTTCGTCGCAACACCCTGCCCGCCCATTGCACCGAATTGCTGGGCCTGCCCGAAGGCGCGTTGCTGATCGACTGTGCGGCGGAAGATGGCAACACACTGGGCCGCGCCCATTACCTGTCAGACCCTGATCTGATCAACAACCACGGGCTGTCGCTGGCCGAAAACGCCAGCTTTGCCGCCGACATGATCGGCTATCTGCGCCAGATGGAGGCCCCAGACGAAGCGCGGCCGGTCTATCTGGACACCTCCGCAGACTTGTTGCTAAGCACCTACGAAGACACCAACGAAGCCCAACCCTATGAGCGCGGCGAAACTGAGTTTGCGCGGTTTTTTGACTATCCGCTGTCGGTGTTATGGGCGGTGGCGGGCGTTATTCTGGCGCTGGCCGGGTGGCGTGGGGCGCGGCGGTTCGGCCCGGCACGCCATCCGCTGCAAGACGGGCTGGAACAGTCGAAAACCGTCGGCATCGACGCCAAGGCCCGCCTGTTGCGGATATCGGGCAATGACGGGCGGATGGTGGGCGAATTTGTCCGCGCCCGGCTGGACACAATGGCCGAAGCCACTTTTGGGGCCGCTGCCGGGCCTGCATCCGCCGACCCTGCGCATGCGCGGCTGTTCCAAGTGCTGGCGCGGCGCGACGCCGCCCTGTCGGCGCAATTTCAGGCGGTATCCACTGATCTGATCAGCCGGGGCAGCGCCATGCCGCAACGCGACTTATATAGTTTGCTGGAAATCTTCCGAGACCTTTTGGAAAGACTGACCCATGGACCTGACCAAATTTCAAAGCCTGATTGAAACCGTGCGCGCCGAAATCGGGCGCGCGGTGCAAGGCCAGGATGCCTTGATTGATTTGCTGCTGGTCAGCGTGTTCGCGCGCGGCCACTGCATTGTCGAAGGCCCGCCCGGCACCGCCAAAACCCTGTTGGCCCGGTCGGTTGCGGCGGCCATGGATCTGGATTTTGGCCGCATTCAGTTCACCCCCGATCTGATGCCGGGCGATGTTTTGGGGGTGAACCTGTTCAACTTTCAGACCAACGCCTTCGCGCTGACCAAAGGGCCGATCTTTTGCGACATCTTGCTGGCAGATGAAATCAACCGCGCGCCACCGAAAACCCAGTCGGCGCTGTTGCAGGCGATGAACGAACGCATGGTGACACTTGACGGCACCGATCATTCGCTGGGCCGCAACTTCTTTGTCATCGCCACGCAAAACCCGATTGAGCAGCAAGGCACCTATCCGCTGCCCGAAGCGCAGTTGGACCGGTTCTTGTTCAAGCTGGTGGTGGATTTTCCGGATCGTGACGCCGAGATTGACATTCTGACCCGCCACGCCAGCCAACCGCTGGAATTTGAAGCCCGCAGCGCAGGCATTCAAAAAGTGCTGTCGGCGCAGGATCTGGTCGATGGCCGGGCCTTGGTCGATGGCATAAGGCTTGATCCGTCGATCCTGATTTATATCGTCGATCTGGTCCGGGCAACGCGCAATGATCCCGATATCCTGCATGGTGCGTCCACCCGCGCGGCCGACGCGCTGGCGGGGGCGGTGCGCGCCCGCGCAGCGGTTGAGGGGCGCGATTACGGTTTGCCCGATGATGTGCAGGCACTGTTGTTGCCATGCTTGCGCCACCGCATCGTGCTGGGGCCAAGTGCCGAGATTGAGGGACGGGTCGCCATCGACGTGTTGCGCAATATCGTGAACCGTATCGACGCGCCCCGGTAGATGCGCCCGTCGCCGCGCCTGTTGACGGTGGCCTTGCTGTTGGCCGCGCTGACCACCTTGATGGTGCTGTTGCAGCCCGATGCGCAGGTGGCGGTGGTGGCGTTATGGGCGCTGTTTGCCATCGCGGGTTTGGGCGATCTGTTGGCGTCAACGCCGGCCAAGCATCTTGACGTGATCGTGGCCGCGCCAAAACTGGGCTACAGCGGCGGCACGGCCCGGTTGGTGGCGCAGATTACCGCGCGCAAGTCCATTTTGCCGCTGGGGTTGGTGGCGCGGCTTGATCTGGACGCGGCACTGGGTGATGGCAACTTGCCGCCCCCTGCCCGCACCGATGACAACCGCCGCGCGGCCACCGCCATTGATCTGGCACTGGCGCGGCGCGGCGTGCATGCCATCCGCAGCATCGCGCTGCAATGGCACTCACGGCTGGGGTTGTTTGAAATCATCGGCACCTGGCCGTTGAACCATGCGCTGAACGTGGTGCCCGATATCACGCCGGTGTTGTCGGGTCAGATACAAACCCGCATGTTGCCCCTGACCGAGGGCATAAAGGACATGCAGCTGCGCGGACAGGGATCGGAATTTCACCAGTTGCGCGATTTCACCACCGGCATGGACCCGCGCAGTATTGACTGGAAACGTTCCGCCCGGATGCGCAGCATGGTGGCCCGCGAAACCCGGGCCGAACGCAACCACCAGATCATGCTGTGTCTGGACAGTGGCCATCTGATGACCGAACGCATCGCCGGGCTGTCCAAACTTGACCGCGCGATCAACGCCGCCTTGGCGCTGGCTTGGGCGGGGGGCCTGGGCGGCGATCAGGTGGGGATGTTCAGCTTTGACAGCCGCCCGCGGGTGTTTGTGCCGCCCGCACCGGGCCGCGCCGCCTTTGCCCGACTGCAAGCCACCTGTGCCGCGCTGAAATATGAAAGCGTCGAAACCAACCACACCTTGGGGCTGACACATCTGTCGGGCAAACTGGCGCGGCGGTCGTTGATCATCGTGTTTTCCGATTTTGTCGACAGCATCACCGCTGAATTGATGGTGGAAAACATGACCGTCCTGAACCGCCGTCATCTGGTGCTGTTCGTGGCGCTGCGCGATCCGGCGCTGGCTGCACTGGCGCAGCCCGCGGTGGTTTCGCTGGACGCCGTGGCACGGTCGGTCGCCGCCACCCAACTGCTGCAAGAGCGCCGCGACGTGCTGGACCGGCTGTCGCGGCTGGGGGTGATCTGCCTTGATACCACGCCCGAGGCACTGACCGGTGCGCTGATTTCGCGCTATATCGACATCAAATCCCGAGAATTGATATGACCCCGATGCCCCCCACCGATCTGCTGCGCCCCGATCTTTTGCGGTCGGCCCGGTTTCGCGCCGAACGCGAGGCCAGTTGGCAATTGCTGGACCGGCTGGTCGCCAAAACCGAACGTTACGGTGCCAAAAACCTAAGTTATGACGAGGCCCGCGATCTGGCCACCTGTTACCGTCAGGCGATGAATTCCCTAAGCGTGGCGCGCGATATATCCTTGGACCGTGCGCTGTTGATCTATCTGGAACAGCTGTGCGCGCGGGCCTATCTGGTGGTTTATGCCCCCCAGCAATCCTTGCGCGGGCTGCTGTCGCGGCTGATCACGCATGGCATCCCCCAAGCCGTGCGCCGGTCATCGACGCCGTTGCTGATCGGGTTTCTGGCGCTGCTGGTCGGCATGTTTGCAGGCTATCATCTGTATCAGTCGGACCCGTCATGGTATTACACCTTCGTGCCCGGTGACATGTCCAGCGGCCGCACACCGGATGCCAGTGCCGACTATCTGCGCAGCACAATTTATGGCGATGAAAGCGGCGATGGCGATGAGTTGGGCGCCTTCGCCAGCTTTTTGTTCGCCAACAACACCCAAGTCGCCATCCTGACCTTTGCGGTTGGCATTTTTCTGGCGGTGCCCAGCTTTTTGTTGACGTTTTACAACGGCCTGCTGCTGGGGGCGTTCTTTGCGATGTTTGCGTCCAAGGGGCTGGGCTATGATCTGTTTGCGTGGTTGTCGATCCACGGCGTTACCGAAATGTCGGCGATTTGTTTTGCCTGTGCGGGTGGGGCGCGGCTGGGGCTATGCGTGTTGATGCCCGGCGATCGCACCCGGCGCGATGCGTTGAACCACCATGGCCGCGACGCGGTAAAGCTGGTGCTGTTGGCTGGGTTCATGTTGGTCTTTGCCGCCTTTATCGAAGGCTTTTTGCGCCAGTTGATTCAGGACCCGGTATGGCGGCTGACCATCGGCTGGGGCTTGGGCGCGGGTTGGCTGGCGTGGCTTATGCTGTCGGGTCGCAAGGATGAGGCCGCATGACCAAGCCTGCCAAAGTAAAGAAAGCCAAAACCAAAACTGCGCAAGACCACCGGTCATTGGCCGATTTTCTGCCCCCCGAAGGTGTGCCGATTGCGTTTCAGATTGCGTCGATGGGCGCGCGCTTTGGCGCGCAGTTTCTGGATTTTCTGATCACCTATGGCGGCTTGTTTGCGCTGTTGCTGTTTATGCTGTGGATCAATGTGCTGCCGGAAACTGCCTTTATCACCCTGTTTACACTGCTGATTTTTATGATCCGGGTGCCCTATTACATTCTGTCCGAACTGGTCTGGAATGGCCGCACCCTTGGCAAGCGCATCGTCAAAATCCGCGTGATCAGCGCCAATGGCCGCCGCTTGACGCCGCATCAGGTGACCGCGCGCAATCTGATGAAAGAGGTCGAGGTTTTTATCCCCGCCACGCTGTTGCTGGGCGGCGGCACCGGCGGATGGGTGATCACCATCATCACCTTTTTCTGGGTGCTGGGGGTGATCGTGTTGCCGTTCTTCAACCGCAAACGTCAGCGGCTGGGCGATATGATTGCGGGCACCGTCGTGGTGGAACAGCCAAAATCGGTCTTACTGCCCGATCTGGCGATTGGGGGCGGCGAGCGTGCGCAGCAATTTACCTTCTTGCCGATGCATCTTGATGTTTACGGCCGGTTCGAGTTGCAAACGCTGGAGTCGATCCTGCGCGACCCCGGCACCTCACCGACCTACCCTGCGGAACTGGCCAAAGTGACCGAGGCAATTGTCCGCAAAATCGAGTTTATCGACCCGGTGTTGCCCGCGGAACGAGCTGCGTTTTTGATGTGTTTTTACCGCGCCCAACGCGAACATCTGGAAAGCCGGCGGCTGTTTGGTGATCGGCGCGAAGATAAAAACCACAAGGCAGGCGGATGATCCCACTGCGGTTGATTTCGCGCCGCTCTGCCCCTAAACTGAACCCATCATGGTGATATCAAACCTTTCGTTAACCTATGGCCCTGTCCCTGCCCCGCAGAATTTGCGGGGCTGACCCGCCGTAATCGTGGTCCGCCCTATCCCGGTGCAATCGCACCCATCCAATGATATCGGACCTGATCCATGAGCGTTCTTGCCGTCAAATCCCTGTCGCTGACCCTTGGCGCACCGTTGTTTCGCGACCTGAGTTTCAACGTCAACGCGGGCGACCGTATCGGCCTTATTGCCGCAAACGGGCGCGGAAAATCGTCGCTGTTGCGCTGTCTGGCGGGGGTTTCCGACCCCAC
>JANPLZ010000138.1:0-19560 GCA_031422555.1 Cypionkella sp.
CGAATGGGGAAGTCAGGCAAAGGCAGGCTCCTTCAAAGCAATGGCACCCAGGATACGCCGATCAGACTGCAAGAAAAGCGCAGCCGAGTCTATCAACCCGCGCGCCATAAACTCCTGCGCCGCCGCTTCGCCCCGGTTTAGTGCGCGGGCAATATCGGGGTTGGTCAGCCCGGCTACGCCAACGGTCACAAGGCGGTGGCCCAAATCGCTGTCGGCCTGCAGATCAACCGCCGGACGCCGCGTAATTCCCGGATGCCCCGGCAGATCAACCGCATTGGCAATCATGGTGGCGGCGGCGTCGGCCATAGCGGCGGTTTTGGCAACAACAGTCACTGAATCCGCGATGCCCAGCGACCAGCTGCGCCCGCGCCAACCACTGGTGGCAATGCCGCGCGATGGGTCTTCGGCGCACAACCGCACCTGCGCACCAGTGCCTGCAAGAGCACAATTCAGCGATTGGCCATGCGCCAGATGCAGCGCGATGTCGCCGCCATTGTTCACATAGGCGCGGGGGATGTCGTCGCGGACGATAACGGTCAAAATCGCATCTGCCACCGCGCCCGCCACCGCCGCCATCGGGGTGATGAAAGCAGGCCGAAAGGGTGCGACAGCCACCGCCATGACCCGCGCAATTGGCCCGCACAGAGCCGCTTTTTGCGCCCGCAGAGCCGGCAATTCCGCCACCAGTTCCGCCAGCACACCGTCGAACCGGGCGGCGGCCCGGCGGTAGGCTGTTGCCACGGCGCGCGGATCACCCCAGGCCTGACAAATCAGATCCATCGGCCCATGTTGCAAATGCAGCCGCCCATCGGGCATTAGCCGTGCCTGTGCCCCGGTCATTCCGGCCAGCCTTGCAGCCGGGCGGCTTGCGGATATTCACCCCCCGCCGCCATCACCTGATCCAGCGATTGCACCGCTGCGAGGTGCCCGCCCATCGCCAGATAGTCAGCATGCGGCATGGTAAATTCCAGTGGGGCCACCAGCGCGGGCGTCGGCACCGACCCGAATGCGCCCTTGGGCAGGCGGGTGACATCAACCATAAAAGTGATGCCGCCACCGGGCCAGACATAGCAGTGCGCGCCGCCGCTGGTCAGCACCGTATCACCGCCCTGCACCGACCGCGTCAGATGCACCGGATTGCGCGTTACCCCCGACCGCAACGACCCACCCGCGCCGCCCATGAACAACACCGTGCAAACCGAAGGCTCGCAATTTTCGTCGATCAGGGCCACGGTCGCCTGCAAATTTTGCGGCAGCTCCATTTTCTGCGGGATTAGAGTCTGATTTAACACATAATAGGCATAATCCTCGCCCGTCGTAGACACCATCAGCAACGATAATCCCGCCCTTGCCCCTTTTTTCGGGTTCCATTCGCCCAGAATGTCCAATGGATCGGTCAGGCAGGTGCCCCCCCAGCCAACCCCGGGCTGCGAGACTTTGAAATATCGGCCCGGGGTAGACCGGTGCCCCTTGATCTTGATCCCCGTCGGTTGCCAGCCCAACACCCGGCCCGCCTGATGTTCCGACACCACGCCGGTGATGTGGTCGTCAACCACCACCACCTCATCAACCAGCCCGACCCATTGCGCCGCAAACATGCCGATGGTGGCCGATCCACAGCCCACCCGCATCCGCCGTTCGGCACGGCCATCCACCACCGGCGGTTTGCCCGCCTGCACCACCACCACCGCGCCGCCCTCAACCGCCATTTCCACCGCGTCGCCGTTGCACAGCGCCAACATGGCCGCACAGGTCACCCGCCCTTCGGCCTTTGACCCGCCGGTCAGATGATGCACCCCGCCCAAAGCCAGCATCTGGCTGCCATATTCGGCGGTGGTCACATGGCCCACCACCTCGCCCTGCACCCGCACGACGGCGCCTTCCGGCCCCAAAAACCGATCGGTGTCGATTTTTACCTTGACCCCGCAATAGGAAAAAATCGCCTCGGTCACCACGGTGATCATATCCGCGCCGTCTATCACGGAACTGACGATAAACGGCGCGGGTTTATAATCCGGATAGGTGGTGCCGGCCCCTATTCCGGTGACAAACACATCGTTTGGCATCATGTCGCCGTCCCAGTCGCGCGCGGCAAAAGGCACAATCCGCTGGCCCCCGGCCATGGCATGCGACAGCATCACCACCGGATCCGTGCGCACAATCCGGCCCGCATCGTTGGCATAGCGATCACAGGCGCCGGTTTGGCCGGGGGCGATATAGCACATTACCGGACAGGCATCGCAGCGGATCTTTTCGGGGGCGTCGGTCATACTGTGGCCGCCTTGTCAGCCGCCTTGATCGCCGCCAAAACCCGGTGCGGCAGGGCGGGCAATTGCGTCACAACCGCCCCGGTAGCATGGCGGATCGCGTTCAGAATGGCGGGGGCGGTGGGGATCAGCACATGTTCGCCCAAGCCTTTGGCACCATAAGGGCCATCCGGGTCTGGCACTTCGATCAGCAGGCTTTCGATGGGCGGCACATCGCCGATGGTGGGGATCAGATAGTCGTGCAGATTGTCGGTGCGCCCCGCGATATATTCCTCCATCAACGCCAGACCGATGCCCATGGCAATGCCACCTTCGATCTGCCCTTCGGCCATCTGCGGGTTGATGGCGCGGCCCAGATCATGCGCCGCCGTGATCTTGATCAGCCGCGTGGTGCCCAGCGCCATGTCGACCTCCAACTCTACCATCTGCGCGCCAAAGCCGTAAACCGCATAGGGATTGCCCTGCCCATCAGCGTTCAGCGGCGTGGTCGGCGGATCATAGGTTTCCTCGGCCATGATCACATAGCCATGGGTGTTTGGCGGCAGGTTATGAAGTGTCAAACAGTGACTGTTACCGCGATCAGAGACCAAAATCTCGCCGCCCGCAAAGTTGATTTCGGCGCTGTCCCCGGCATTGGCCAGCCGCAAGATCGCCGCCCGCAAGGCCTGCCCCGCCGCCAGCGCCGCGCGCCCGGTGACAAAGGTTTGCCTGCTGGCGCTGGTTTTTCCGGCGTCCGGCGTGATGGCGGTGTCCGGCCCGATCAGGGCAAACGCCGCCGGTGACACGCCCAAAGCATCGGCGGCGATCTGGGTGATCACCGTATTGGACCCCTGCCCAATGTCCGTGGCCCCCTGATGCAACACCAGTCGCGCCTGTGGGGTGATGCCGATGCGGATGGTAGACGGGTTCGGTAATGCGGTGTTGCCGCAGCCATACCAGCACGATGCCACCCCAACACCGCGCCGCAGCGGGCCGCTGTGATGACCATCGGCCAAAGCCCGGCGCCAATGCGGCTGTAGCGCTGTCAGACAGTCATGGATGCCTGCCGCACTCATCACTTGCCCGGTTGCTGACGGGTCGCCATCGCGCAGCGCGTTCAGAATACGAAACTGCAACCGGTCAAGCCCGGCCTTTTCCGCCAATTGATCATAAAGCGTCTCTTGCCAAAGCGCTGCTTGCGGCACGCCAAAGCCGCGAAATGCACCTGACACCGGGCCGTGGGTGTGAATGGCGCGCGCTGTGGCGCTGACATGTGGGGTCAGATACGGGCCCGACACATGCACCGGCACCCGGTTCGCCACTGTCGGGCCCCAACTGCTGTAAGCGCCGGTGTTAAACCGGCCGTCAAACTGCATAGCGGTGATCCGCCCCGCTGCATCGCAACCGATCTGGCCCTGCATTTCCGCCGGATGTCGTTTGGTGGTGGACGCCATGCTTTCGGCCCGCGAATATACCATCCGGCTGGGTCGCCCGGTTTTCAGTGTTACCAACCCGATCAAGGGTTGCAGGCTGATATCCAGTTTTGAACCAAAACCACCACCCACGGCCGACGGAATGATCCTGACCCGGGCTTTGGGCAGGCCAAGGATCAGGGCGGTGTCGTCGCGGTCCATCACCGGGGCTTGGGTGCAGGCTCGAATGACCAGCACATCGCCGTCCATCCACGCGGACCCAGCCTCGGGTTCGATATAGGCATGCTCGACAAAGGCAGTGGTCAGGCTGCCGGTCACGACATGCGCCGATGCGGCCAGTGCCGCCGCCGCATTGCCCTTGCGCACCCGGCCTTCGATCAGCGTGTTGCCCGCCCGGGCCGGATGGATCAACGCGGCCCCAGCCGCCTCGGCCTGTGCCGGGGTGTTCAGCGCCGGCAGGGCGGTCCATTTAACTGGAAATCCGGCGATATCGGGATGGGCATCCGGTTCAAACGCGACAAGCGCCACGCATTCGCCGCGAAACTGCACATGGCCTGCGGCGATGGCGGGTTGATCGGCATAGGCCGGGATCACCCCAAAAGCGTTGCGTCCGGGAATATCGGCGGCAGTGAACACCGCGGCCACACCAATGCGGCTGGCAAAGCCTGCCAGATCACCAAAGACAAAGCTGGCATGCGGATGGGGTGACCGCACCGCCACCACCCGCAATGCGCCGATCGGCACATAATCGGCGCCAAAGCTGTCACCCGCCACTTTGGCCGCCCCGTCCTGGCGGGGCAGGCTTTGGCCCACCGCCGGGCCAGCAAGGGGCACCGCAATGGGCAAGTCGTTGTGCGCGTCCATCACCGCCGCGATGATTTTGCGATATCCGGTGCAGCGACACAAAAC
Source organism: Cypionkella sp. (assembly GCA_031422555.1). GTDB lineage: Bacteria > Pseudomonadota > Alphaproteobacteria > Rhodobacterales > Rhodobacteraceae > JANNAT01. The sequence goes on from JANPLZ010000138.1 coordinate 4,589, forward strand.
GCCGCTTAAGGCTGTGTTGACCTGTGCTTCATCAGGGGTGCGCACCCGCGCCAGCAACTCGGATGCGGCCATCAACATGCCTGGCGTGCAGACCCCGCACTGCGCCGCACCATGGCGCAGGAACGCGGCGCGCAAACGGGTCAGATCGGCGCTTTCGCCTTCAATCGTTTGCACCGCACAGCCCGCCACCCGTGCCGCCGGGATCAGACAGGCACAGATCGACGCGCCATCGACTAACACCGTGCAAGCCCCGCAATCGCCCGCATCACAGCCCACTTTGGTGCCGCGCTGCCCCAGCCGTTCGCGCAACATCTCGGACAGCCGTTCAGTTGGTGGCGCATCACAGGCAACCGCCACGCCGTTCAGGGTAAACGCAATCATCGGGCCACCCCGGTCAGTTGTGCCACCGCGCGCGCCACCAGTTCGGTTGCGGTATCCGCCCGGTAATCGGCGCTGGCACGGATATCGGCGATGGGCTGCAGGCTGGTCATCACATCCGTCGTCCGCACCAACCCCGCCGCTGCCTGCAAATCCGCCCCGATCAACGCGCGTTCCACCATGGTCAGGCGCTGGGCCACGCCCGAACAGGCCCCCACCGCCACAGCGATATCGCCCACCCGGTCGCCATCGCGCACCAGACGCACCGCCACCATGGCAATTGAAATCACCAAAAACGCCCGCGCGCCCAGCTTTAGAAACACCGATTGCCCCTGCAGGCTGGTGGGCGGAATATGCACCGCGACCAAGACTTCATCGCGCGCGCGCAAGGTTTGGCGCGGCCCGGTGATGAACGCGGCCAAGGGCAAGTGGCGCACCCCGCGCAGCGATGCCAGCGCCACGGTCGCATCGCAGATCAGCAACGGCGGCACCCCATCGGCAGCCGGTGACGCGTTGCACAAATTACCCGCAAGCGTGCCAACATTCTGGATCTGCCGTCCGCCCACCGCGCGCGCCGCCATTTGCAGCGCCATCAGTGCATCGGGCAGATTGGCCTCTGCGATATCGGTCCAAGTGGTGCCACCGCCGATCTGCAACCCATCGTCGCGCAAAATCCCCCGCAACGCCGCGATGCCGGTCAGATCCAGCACATCGCCCGCCAATTGGCTGGCAGCGCCGGGATAGATATCGGTGCCCCCCGCCAAGGGCCGCTGGGTGCCGCCCGCCATCAGCGTCAACGCATCGTGCAAGGCAGTCGGGCGGGCATAGGCGGACATGCGGCGACCTAAATTGTTTGTATACACTCAGTTTGGCCCCACACCCGCCGCCTGTCAACGTCCTTGCGCCGCTGCATTGGCGCGGCTATCCCAAAAGGACAATGACCGATCCTGCCGATTATATCCTTGATGCCCAGATAGGCTATGTGCTGCGCCGGGTCACCCAGCGGCATCTGGCGATATTTTCCGATCTGATCCCCGAGGTGACCACTACCCAGTTTGCCGTTCTGGCGCGACTGGCAGAACAGGGGCCGCAATCGCAAAACCTGTTGGGGCGCGCCACGGCGATGGACGCGGCCACGATAAAGGGCGTGGTTGACCGGCTGGTGCGGCAGGGTTTGCTTGAAACCAGACCCGACCCCGAAGATCGCCGCCGCCTGACCGTTGGCCTGACCGCCGCCGGGTCTGCGGTGTTTCGCAACACCCGCGCCATGGCGCTGACTGTGTCTGATCAGACGTTGCAGCCGTTGAATGCCCAGGAACGCCGCCAGTTGCTGGCGCTGTTGGTGCGGCTGGCCTAAGAGTTCGGCCGGCCATACCTGTGTCGCGTTCTTGCAAGCTGGCGCGCGAAAACGCCTTAAACTGGCCGGACGTGACCCAAGGCCAAACGTCACCCAAGGACATCGCGATGACCCCGCCATCAACCGATCCGCTGTTGCAGCCCTACCAGCTAAAGCACCTGACCCTACGCAACCGCATCATGACCACCAGCCACGAACCTGCCTATCCCGAAGATGGCATGCCCAAAGACCGCTACCGGCTGTATCACCTTGAACGCGCCCGCGCCGGTGTGGCGCTGACGATGACTGCCGGGTCGGCGGCGGTGTCACGCGACAGCCCGCCGGTGTTCAACAACATCCTTGCCTACAAGGATGAGGTGGTGGGTTGGATGAAAAAACTGGCGGATGACTGCCATGACGCAGGTGCTGCGGTGATGATCCAGCTGACCCATCTTGGTCGCCGCACCCGCTGGGACAAGGGCGATTGGCTGCCGGTGGTGGCCGCAGGCTCGGCCCGCGAACCGGCACACCGGGCCTTTCCCAAAGTGATCGAAGACTGGGACATCGCGCGCATCATCGAAGATTACGCCGATGCCGCCGAACGGATGCAAGCGGCGGGCCTCGATGGGGTGGAATTCGAATGCTATGGCCATTTGATGGATCAGTTCCTGTCGCCGCTGACCAACACGCTGGCACATCCCTACGGTGGCAGCTTTGACAACCGTGCCCGCTTTGCGATGGATGTGTTGACCGTCTGCCGCAAACGGGTTGGCGCGCATTTTCTGCTGGGGGTGCGCTATACCGCGGATGAAGCGCATCTTGGCGGCATCACCGCAGATGAAGGTGTGGCAATCGGAAAGCTGTTTCGTGACAGTGGTTTGGTCGATTTCTTGAACATCATCAAAGGCCGTATCCATACCGATCCCGCGATGACCGATGTGATCCCTATCCAAGGCATGCCCGCCGCACCGCATCTGGATTTCGCGGGCCGCATCCGGGCCGAAGTTGGCCTGCCCACCTTTCACGCCGCGCGAATTGCCGATGTGGCCACCGCGCGCCATGCCATCGCAACAGGGCAGTTGGATATGGTCGGGATGACCCGCGCCCATATGGCCGATCCCCATATCGTGCGCAAAATCATCCAAGGCCGCGAGGCTGATATCCGCCCCTGCGTGGGGGCCACCTATTGCCTTGACCGCATCTACCAAGGCGGCGCTGCGCTATGCATCCATAACCCGGCCACCGGGCGCGAAGAAACCATGCCGCATACGATTGTGCCCGCCGACGTGCCGCGCCGGGTGGTGGTGGTTGGTGCGGGGCCCGCGGGGTTAGAGGCTGCCCGCGTCGCTGTCGAACGCGGACACGCGGTGACGGTGTTTGAAGCCGCAAGCCATCCCGGCGGCCAGATCCGCCTGACCGCCCGAACCCCCCGCCGGGCCGAGATGATCGGCATCATCGACTGGCGCATGGCCCAATGTGCGGCGCGCGGCGTGACGTTTCATTTCAACACCTGGGCCGAGGCGGCGGATGTGCTGGCCTGCAGCCCCGATGTGGTGATCATCGCCACCGGGGGAAGCCCTGAAAAAGATATCCTGTCCTTTGGCAATGATCTGACCGTGTCAGCGTGGGATATCCTGTCGGGCGATGTCAAACCCGGCAGCAATGTGCTGCTTTACGACGATGCGGGAGACCACACGGCCTTGCAGGCGGCGCAAACCTTGGCGAATTCCGGCGCAACGGTTGAAATCATGACCCCCGACCGCAGCTTTGCCCCCGATGTAATGGCGATGAATCTGGTGCCCTACATGCGGGCGTTGCAAGATAAATCTGTAACGCTTACGGTTACTTACAGGCTGACTGGTGTTGCCCGGGACGGCAATCACCTGCGTGCCACCATCGGGTCTGATTACATGCCGTTGGCCAAAACCGCCCGCTATGATCAGGTGGTGGTCAACCACGGCACCCAACCGCTGGCCGATGTGTATTTCGCGCTGAAACCGCTGTCGTCGAACCTTGGCGCAGTTGATTATGACGCGCTGATCAACGGGGCGCCGCAAACCCTGTCCGGTGGCCCGGCGGGGTTTCAACTGTTCCGCATCGGCGATGCCGTGTCATCGCGCAATACCCACGCGGCGATTTACGACGCGCTACGGTTGATGAAGGATATCTGAACCTGAACAGCTACCCGACCAACCCGCGAACACCGCCGGTCTGGCCGCGGTCCAACAGCAGATGGTCCAGCAACACGCAAGCCATCATCGCCTCGCCCACCGGCACCGCGCGGATGCCAACACACGGATCATGCCGGCCCTTGGTGATCAGATCAACCTCTGCGCCGGTTATATCAACCGTGCGGCGCGGCGTTAAAATGCTTGAGGTTGGCTTGACGGCAAACCGCACCACCACTGGCTGACCTGACGAAATCCCGCCCAAAATCCCACCGGCATGGTTGCTTTGATATTCCGGCCCATCCGCCCCCATGCGGATTTCATCGGCATTTTCCACTCCGGTCAGCGCCGCCACCGCCATGCCGTCGCCAATTTCAACCGCCTTGACCGCGTTGATAGACATCATTGACGCCGCCAGATCGCTGTCCAGTTTACCATAAAGTGGCGCACCCAATCCGGCGGGCACGCCCGTTGCCACCACTTCGATCACCGCGCCGACCGAATTATGCGCCAACCGCACGCCATCCAGATAGGTCGCCCAATCAGCAGCGGCCACCGGATCGGGGCACCAAAACGGGTTGCCTTCAATCGCCGCCATATCTACGCGCGCCCGATCAATCCCGCGCGTGCCCATCTGCACCATATAGCCCACAATCCGCAGCCCCGGCAGCAACGCGGCCAGCGCAGCCCGCGCCACAGCTCCCGCCGCCACCCGGGATGCGGTTTCGCGCGCGCTAGACCGCCCCCCACCGCGCGGATCGCGCAACCCGTATTTCTGAAGATAGGTGATGTCGGCATGGCCGGGGCGAAACGCCTGAGCGATATCGCCGTAATCCTTACTGCGCTGGTCAGTATTTTCGATCATCAATTGAATCGGTGTGCCGGTGGTGCGCCCTTCAAAAGTGCCCGACAAAATCCGCACCAGATCCGGCTCTTTGCGCTGCGTGGTGTATTTGTTCTGCCCCGGTTTGCGCCGGTCAAGCCAGGGCTGAATATCGGCTTCGGTCAGCGCCACGCCTGGCGGGCAGCCATCCACCGTGCAGCCAATCGCCACCCCATGACTTTCGCCCCAAGTGGTGACACGGAAGAGATGACCGAATGTGTTCAGGCTCATAGCTCGGGCTTTCTTTGGTTGCGCCAAGGCATATGCCAAGCGCCGCCCGCGATAAACCCAAATCTGCGCAAGGCCCTATCAGTTCGGGTATAACTCAGCCTCATCGCCCAGATAGCCATCCCATGCAAACCAATAGGCCACATGCCCCGCCACCCGCGCCAGACTGCGGCCATCAGCGGCGGTCAACGCTTCTTCCCCGATTTGCCAAACAGCGCCGTCACTGCTGGTCAACTGCCCTGCCTTTTGCGCAAACTTCAGATCGCCCCGCTCATAAGCCCGCGCCGACCGGCTATCTGTGTCGCCAATCACCACCACTGGAAATTCGGCGACGCTATCGTTGATCACCGGCTTTTTGGCAAAGGCCGTCAACGGCCAGGCCTTGGCCCCACCAAACCGCCGGATGCCGAATACATAGTCTTTTTGCCGTTGCCGTGTCTGATCCGCCAGCGCCGGAAACATCAAATCTTTTGAGGCAAAGTATTCTTTGTAAACCTCGCCCGACCCATAGTTGCGGTTGAACCCTGTATCCAGTGCCAACACCTTTGTTTTGGGGTTTGCCGTGCGCCAGTCATCCCACCGCGCAATCACGACCGGGCGTTGTTGCAACTCGATCCCACTGTTCGCAAGTTTACCCGTCACAGGCTTGCCGGTAAACTGGTTCCACAAGCTATGGGTGGCGCGATCAAACATCAGCTTGTTAGATCGGTATAAAAACCCGGACGATCCAAAAATCAGCGGTTTGTTGCGGCCTTCTACTTTGGTTTCATACAAAATCCCCGACCCGCACAACGTGCAATAGGCCAAAGCCACCGGCACCCCGCCGATCACCTCGTTAAACATTTCGTGCCAGCCCATGATCCGCAATGGATAGGCCCGGACATCGCCGTTGATTGAGACACCAAACACCAGATCATCGTCACGCAAGTAACTGGCCTTCACGGCACTTGTCAGCGTCGGGTTATCCAAAGCCGGGATGCCGTCTTTCACCACTCCGCCCCAAGCAATCTCTTCGGCGCGGATTTTTGCTTCTGCCGGGTTCAGGTATTCGGGGCGCAAAAACACATCAAATTCAGGATCAATCCGCAGATAAACATCCCGCATGAACTCCACAAAGGACGGATGCGGCACAAATTCCGGGTGCCTTTCTTGCCAAAGCATCCAGTCAAACCAATCGCTTGTCTTATTCTCTCCCGTCAGACTGCGTAGCGTTTTGTTGATGTCGTCTTTGCGTTCGGGCACAAAGCGCAAAGTCAGGATTAACCCTGCCGTCATATCGCGTCGGTTGTCGTCTTTAATCGCTGTCAACGCCGCCAAAGCCTTGGTCGAGGTGCCGCCCGAAATATCCCACAACCATTGCAATTCCGGGCTTTGCTGTGCTTGCGCCACATAAGGCACAAGGCTGGCGGCAAAGCCTGTGGCGATAAATTTGCGTCTTGTTGGCATGGCCTGTCCCCCAGCGATGATGCGGTTTTGGTAAAGCAAGGATTGATCACGGTCGCCTCAAACTGTGGTGATCAGGTGATTCGATGCGGCGGCCAAAGTGGTTAACAGCCCGCCCGCGCCAAATCGTATTGGCCGGATAAAGACCGATTTTATCCGGCATGCAGCAGCCCCACGCCCCAACATTTCACTGAATTAACACAGCGTTCCCAGAGGGTTGACGTCTTTGTGAAACTCCACCCTTGCGCCCCGCCCGCAAACGCCTATTTTCCGTCCTACCTCGGGGTGCCAAGGCGGAAACGCCTGGCTGAGATGCAGCGATGCGGACCCGTCGAACCTGAACCGGATCATACCGGCGGAGGGAAGGTGCATGGAATTCTCCATCCCCGACCACTTCGTCGCACCATGGAGAGACCAATGAAAACCACACTCCTTGCTGCGGGCCTTGTCACCATTGCAACCCATGCGATGGCCGAAACGCCTGTTCTGACTGTGCTGACTTATGACAGCTTTGCCGCCGAATGGGGCCCCGGCCCGGTGATCGAGGCAGGGTTTGAGGCGACCTGCGCGTGCGATCTGCAATTCGTCACCGCGGGCGATGGCGCGGCCGTTCTGGCCCGGGTGCAACTGGAAGGCGCTGCATCGGCGGTTGATGTTGTGGTTGGGCTGGACACCAACCTGACCGCTGCCGCCACGGCCACAAATCTGTTTGCGCCCCATGGCCTGACCGTTGCCAACACCTTGCCGCTGGCGTTTGAGGATGTCAATTTCCTGCCGTTTGATTGGGGTTATTTCGCCTTTGTCTATGACAAAACCAAACTGGCCACGCCGCCGACATCATTCGAAGAACTGGCCGCGTCCGATCTGAAAATCATCATTCAAGACCCGCGGTCGTCTACCCCCGGCCTTGGCTTGGTGATGTGGGTCAAAGCCGCCTATGGCGACCGCGCGCCGCAAATCTGGGCCGCATTGGCCGATAATATCGTCACCGTCACGCCGGGCTGGTCCGAGGCCTATGGGATGTTCCTGCAAGGCGAATCCGATCTGGTTTTATCCTACACCACCTCGCCCGCCTATCATCTGATCGCCGAGTCCGATGATACCAAGGCCGCCGCCGCCTTTAGCGAAGGCCACTATCTGCAAGTCGAAGTTGCAGGCAAACTGGCCAGCACCGATCAGCCGGGTCTGGCCGATGCGTTTCTGGCCTATCTGACCGCCGACGCCATGCAAACGGCGCTGGTCACCACAAACTGGATGTATCCCGCAACCACCCCGGCGGCAGGGCTGCCTGCGGGGTTTGATACCTTGATTACCCCTGCAAAAGCCGTGCTTTTATCCCCAGCGGATGCCGAAGCTGGCCGGGCCAAAGCGATTGAGGAATGGCAAACCGCGCTGTCGAAATAGCCCCGGCGGCAACGCTGGGACTGGTCATCGCCGCGCTGATTTTGGGCAGCGCGGCGATGCTGGCCACACGCGCCGAAACTTGGGTTTTGAACCCGGCTGACTGGGCCGCGCTGCGGTTTACGGTGCTGCAAGCGGTTCTGTCGGCGGGCATTTCGACCGCGCTGGCGATTCCGGTCGCCCGCGCGTTGCACCGCCGCCGCTTTTGGGGCCGCACCGGGTTGATCCGTTTGATGGCGGCCCCCTTTGTGTTGCCGGTTGTGGTGGCGGTTTTGGGCCTATTGGCGGTGTTTGGCCGCGCAGGGCCGGTGAACACAGCACTGGCTGCGCTCGGGCTGCCGCCCTTGTCGATCTTTGGTCTGCACGGCGTTGTTTTGGCGCATGTTTTCCTGAACATGCCGCTGGCAACCCGGATGATCCTGCACGGCTGGCAGGCGGTTCCCGCCGAAAGATTTCGGCTGGCGGCGTCGCTTGGCATGCCCCCGCCCGCGCTGTTCTGGCATCTGGAATGGCCCATGCTGCGCGCGGTGTTGCCAGGTATTGCGGTGATGATCTTTCTGGTCTGCCTGACCAGTTTTGCCGTCGCACTAACACTGGGGGGCGGGCCGAAATCCAGCACGATTGAACTGGCGATTTACCAAGCGCTGCGGTTCGAATTCGATCTGGGTCGTGCGGCACTTTTGGCGGCGCTGCAATTTGGGCTTTGTGCCGCCGTGACGCTGATGTCGCTTCGGCTGACTGTGCCGTCCGCTTTTGGGGCCGGGATTGGAGCTGCGATGACAGGTCAGCCGCCCACAGGGTGGCGGCGACGGGCCGATACGGTGGCGATCGCCGGATCAGCCGTGTTTCTGCTGACGCCGCTTGTGGCTATCGCACTGGCCGGATTGCCTGGGCTTTGGCAGCTGCCCGACACGGTCTGGCCTGCCGCGCTGCGGTCGGTTTGCATTGCGGTGGTATCTTCGGTCGTAGCGATGATTGCAGCCCTGACCGTGGCCCAAGCCGCGGCCCGTCACTGCAACGGCTGGTTCGATCTGGCGGCGATGCTGCCGCTTTCGGCGTCCAGTCTGGTTTTGGGGACGGGGATGTTTTTGGCCATCCGTCCCTTTGCATCGCCCGAAAATCTGTCTGTCGCGGTGACGATTTTGGTAAATACCACCCTTAGCCTGCCTTTTTTGTATCGGCTGTTGCTGCCCGAAGCCCGGCAATTGCAGGCCGACTATGCACGGCTGACGCAATCGCTGGGGCTGTCATGGGTGACCCGACTGCGCTTTGTCACGCTGCCGCGGTTGGCCCGGCCTTTGGGCTTTGGCGCCGGGCTGGCGGCGGCGCTGTCGATGGGGGATCTGGGGGTGATTGCGCTGTTTGCCGGGGATCGCGGGGCCACCTTGCCCTTGATCGTGCAACGCCTGATGGGGGCCTATCGAATGCAGGATGCGGCGGCGGCGGGGCTGGTTCTTGTGGTGGTAAGTTTTGCATTATTTTGGGCGTTTGATCGCATTGGGCAACACTATGCTGACACTTGAAGCCGTAACTCTGCGTCAAGGCAGCTGGGAATTGACCGCCGAGTGGCGCGTTCGGGCAGGTGAACGCATTGCCCTAATCGGCCCGTCCGGGGCCGGAAAATCCAGCCTGTTGATGGCCATCGCGGGTTTTGCGCCGCCCGGCACGGGGCGGATCCTCTGGAACGGTGAAGATTTGGCAGCCAAATCCCCCGGCGACCGCCCGATCACCATTCTGTTTCAGGATCAGAATCTGTTCCCGCATTTGTCGGTTTGGCAAAATCTGGCGCTGGGCCTTTCTGCGCGGTTGCGCCCGATGCCTGACCAGTCTGAGCGCATTGAACTGGCACTGCACGAGGTTGGTTTGGGCGGTATGGGGCTGCGCAAGCCCGCGCAACTGTCGGGGGGGCAGCAGGGTAGGGTCGCACTGGCCCGGGCAATGCTGCGGGCCAGACCGATATTGCTGTTGGATGAACCCTTTGCGGCCCTTGGGCCTGCGCTTAAAGCCGAAATGCTGATGGTGCTTGACCGGGTGGCGACGGCAACCGGGGCCGCCGTTTTGATGGTGACGCATGATCCAAGCGATGCCAAACGCTTTGCCGAAAAAACCGTTCTGGTTGCCGATGGCGCGGCGCATCCACCGGTGGCCACGGCAGAGATGTTCGCAAATCCACCGCCGGCCTTGCGGGCCTATCTGGGACCCCAGGCATAAAAAAGCCCCGCAAATCAGCGGGGCTTTGATCGGTCTTCAACGTTAGCGGTTCTTCAATCACACCTTGACGGTGTAGTTCCACGGCAGCAGGGCGTCGATCTGGCTTTGTCTGTGGCCGTTGACGATGGCAGTGGGTGTTTCGGTCAGATAGGCATGGGGCTCGATGGCGTTGAGTTTGCAGGTCTCAACCAGCGACGCGATGGTGGCCCAGTTTGCGGCCCCGGCATCGTGACCGACGAAGAGTGTATTTTTGCGGCTCAGGGCGATGGGGCGGATAGTTCGCTCGACCGTGTTGTTGTCCATCTCGACCCGGCCATCTGCGAGGAAGAGGCAAAGGCCAATCCAGTATTTCGCGATGTATTTCAACGCTTCTCCCAAGGGAAACTTGGCAGAGACGCGGGCGCGGTGGTGGGTGAACCAAGTCTCGAAGGCGGCGATCTTCGGCGCGGACTGGTCTTGGCGGATGGCCAGGCGGACCTCAGGCGACAAACTCCTGATCTCGGCTTCGATCTTGTAGAACTCGGCGATGCGCTTCAGCCCGTCCTCGGCGATAGGGGCGGTGCTGTTGCGGGCGACTTCAAAGAGTTTGCGTCGGGCATGAGCCCAGCAATAGGCAAGCTGGATGGCAGGGCCAACCCGGTCGGGTTGGATCAGACGGTTATATCCGGCATAGCCGTCAACTTGCAGAATGCCCGCGAAGCCTTGCAGGATATCATCGGCACATTGCCCGCTGCGCCCCGGCGCGTAGGTGAAAGCCACGCCCGGCGGGGCGGTCCCATTCCAGGGCCGGTCATCACGGGCGAGCGCCCAAAAGTATCCGGTTTTGGTCTTTCCCGCCTTCGGATCGAGCACTGGGGCGCGAGTTTCGTCCATGAACAGCTTGCTGGATCGCTTTAGGTCGGCAATCAGGGCATTGAACACTGGCTTCAACTCATAGGCCGCCTTGCCAACCCAAGCGGCGAGAGTTGATCGGTCCAGATCGATGCCTTGGCGGCTGTAGATTTGCGCTTGGCGGTAGAGCGGCAAATGGTCAGAGTATTTGGATACTAGCACATGCGCCACAGTTGCCTCGGTCGGCATGCCGCCGGGGATCAGGCGCGCCGGTGCAGGAGCGTTACGAGCTGAACTTTCCGAAATCCGAACACTCTGATGAAGCACCCGGCATCTGAACAGCTGGCCGCCATTCCGGGCAGGCCTTTGAGCGGGTATTTTTTATGCATTATTTATGCATAAAAGGCATTCCCGAAAAAAATACAAAGACAACAATCTGTTGTGCGACCTTTTTATGCAGCGCCCCCACGTTGAAGGAATCTTTCGACCAGAGCCGGATCGATGCCGTAGGCTAGGCAGTTCATGCTGTTGATCGAGATGATGATGTCCACAAAGGAGGTCACGATGATCTCCTGATCCTCGGGCTCCAGATCGGCAAAAGCCTCGGCCGCAAATCCTTGCGGGGTCATGGTTGGGTCCGCTATGGCGCGGGCAAGATACTCTGCCACCGCCTCGTCAAGGCGCCGGCGCATGCGGATCTCGATCGACCGCGGAACGCGTTTGGTGGCAGCCGCCACGATGTAGGAGGGCGCCGTCAGCGCGTAGCCCTCCGAGATGGCCTTGCTGAGATAGCCGGTGTCGCCAAGCTCATACCAGGTGGTCATTCCGATCCCGTATTCCGCGCGACCCACCCCGATGAAGGAAATCGGGGGCAGGCCGGCCTTCAAAAGCGGCAGGTTGCTCAGTAGCCGGCCGGTGCGCTTGTTGCCGTCGATGAAGGGCTGCAGATAGGCCACACCCATCAGGAGCGCGAATGAAGCCTCGAACGGATCCGCGGTTTGCGAGGCCTTCCAGCACAGCGCCGCAAGCCCTATGGACAGCTCAGCATGATCTGAGGAGGGCACATAGGAGCTGGTGGTGATCGAGACCGGATCACGGCGCACCGCGCCGAGATTGTTCTGACGCACCAGAGTCCGCATCAACATCGCATGCAGGCGCATCACCGTTTCAGCGGTGATCTCCACGGTCGCGATATTGTCAATGACCCAGCTGATGGCCTGCTTGTGGTTGAGGATCATCTGAACCTCGACCTCGGATTTCCCGCCGGCCACTTCGGCATATTTGATCAGCGCCTCCGTTTCGGGAAGCGAGTAGGTATTTCCCTCAAGCGCCGAGGATGCCCATGACATCTCGATCAGGAAACGCTCGGCGATCTCCCGGGTATAGGTAGAGGGGTCCAGATCCAGCGCGCCCTGCCCCACCGACCCCGCCATCAGCGCGCGCGCCTCCGGGGCAAGCCAGGGTTGGTTGGCCGGATCATAGGCCTGAAAGCGCATGGCGTCATAATGCACCGGCCGCCGCAGATGCCCGGGCACCGAGAACCACCGCGCCTCCGGGGTCAGCGTGAAGGCCGCGTCGCGGGTGGTTCCGGATTTCTCCACCAGCCCGCTGGCGGCAAGCTTTGAGAGCGCCCGCGATATCGAGGATTGGCTGGAGGCCGAAAGCGACAATGCTGAGATGATCTTTGTCTGCGACATGCCCGCGCCACGGCGTGCAAGCACGTCATAAATCTGCTTTTCGATGCCCTGAAGATCGGGAACGAGGAGGACGGGATGCATGGCGATTCCTTTCAGTTCAGATTCATGCAAGCTATGCATGAAAAATGAATGAAATGGAAGAGGTTCTGTATTCGACCCTGCAAATCGGGCCGAGTTGCGGAGGCGCCGCTGCGGAAATGAGGGAGTGCTGTGTGATGATGACTTTCTCGAAAGTCGAAACCTCGGATGGAGCGCCGGCATAATGTATGATCAGCAGTATGGAGTATCTATTCCGCATTGTTGAGGGTTCTGTCGCAAATTTTGTTGGAGTTTGAGTGCGGGTGACACCTTGCCCTAAAATGGGTTCTGCTGCGTTTTCGGTGCAAATTCTGTGCCGTTGAAGGCTTGAGTGCAACGCGCCATTTTGCAGGATGGAATAGTTTTCAAGCTGTGCGCCAGCCCGAGGATTGAAAATCCATCGTGTTGAGCAAAATGGATCAGGCTTGACAGTTTTGCTGAGTGGAAAAGACAGTGCCTGTTGTCCCTCTTGAGAGACGCGATCAACCTCCTGCCATAGCAGTTATCCCCGGCCCCTTGTGGATCTGCCTGCTCATGGGAGCCCGGTTACGGTGGTCGTGACGGTCACACGCTGGCGGTGCCAAAACGCACCATGTTCGCAGCGAATTTTTGCCGGGACCGACCCCTTGCTGGCCACCCCTTACGCGCTGCAAACCAGTCGAATGAGAACTATTACCCGTCTGTTTGGCCATGGCGTAGGTGGGAGGCCGTCAGAACCGATCATGGCTCGCTTGGGAATGCCGATCTGCCATACTTCTATCCTTCGCCAACTCAAGGCAAACGCGCCGAAGGTGCAGGATCGTCCTCACGTGCGGATCGTAGGCATTGATGAATGGGCGAGGCGGAAGGGAACGACTTACGGGACGGTTATCGTTGATCTGGAAAGACGTGAAGTGGTGGATCTTCTCCCAGACCGCGCAACTGCATAGGTGGCAAAACGGTTCAGCGATCACCCAGAAATCGAATATATCAGCCGGGATCGCGCCGGTGTCTATGCGGATGGTGCCCGGCAAGGTGCTCCGCAGGCGCGTCAAGGGGCTGATCGTTGCTATTTGTTGATGAATTTTAGGGAAACTGTGGCACGTGAGATGAACGGGATCGGCCCACCGATCAGAGAAAACAGCTCAGTTGGCGAAGATCACGAGTATCAAGAACAGGGCTACGCAGCACGTGAACAGATGGTAGCATTGACCCGGCGTGCAAACCGTCAGGCAGTTTTTGGCGAAATCAGAGCGCTGTATGATGCCGGGAAGACGGTCAGGGAGATTTCTGGGCAACTTGGTCTTGGGCGTCGCCGGGTTGAGCGATGGGTCCGCCGTATTGCACCACCGGAGCGGAACATCATGGACCCGAAGCCCTGCACACCCGCTGGCTTTGGGGCCTTTCTTGAGCGTCGACGAGCGGAGGGTATTACTAATGGCCGACAATTGTTTGGCGAGATTGTCGCGCGCGGCTACACTGGGTCTTATAGCCATCTCGCGCGGTTTCTCTCGCCTCGCACAGATGCCGGTGTCATCATCAAGAAAATTGCGGGTTTAGTGCCACATCAGGCCCGTGATCCTGCGTCAGGGCGGCTGATCTCGGCGCTAACCGCGGCAGCATTGTGCATCAAGCCGCGCAATCAGATGTTAGATCGCCAGAAGGGCAATCTGGCGGCGCTGAAAACCGCTTCTGCCACCTTTGCATCAATGCGGCGGTTAGCCATGCGCTTTCGCGGCATTCTTCGCGGCGGCGATTCCTCCAAACTGGATCCTTGGTTGCAAGATGCTGATGCGCGTGGGATCTACGGGATGCGGCGGTTCGGGCGAGCCTTGCGGCTTGATATTGATGCCTTTCTCAACGCTATTGACGAACGTTGGAGTAATGGTCACGTCGAGGGCCAAATCAACCGACTGACGATGTTGAAACGAGGCATGTATGGCCGAGCCAGCCTTCCTATCCCGCGCGCCCGCATGATGCCACTGTAAGTGGATGGCCCCAAAAGTTGGATTGCTCCTCAAAGGTGTCGGTTCATAATGTGACCGTGCAACGCCGTCGGATGGGCTATAGTTTCCGGCTTCACAATTTCTGGCGATCCATAGATTTGACCCTATTCGCCAGAATTCTGACCAATTAGTAGCGTAGAACTCAAGTCGCCTGGACCCTCCAATGGTATCAACCTGCATCGAGAACGCAGCAGAACCCATTTTAGCGCACCGGGGCAATCAACCGTTTCTAAATGGCGGCTACGGGTTGGAATTTCTTCGGCGATAAGTGCGTTGTCCCCATAGCATAGCGCCAAATTACCGTTGTCATCTGAGTTTAGCTTTTTCCAGCAG
>JANPLZ010000139.1:0-4251 GCA_031422555.1 Cypionkella sp.
CGATCCTGCCGTCAGCTTGGCAATTTCGCCCATCATCCGCTTTTGATGCTCGATGGTCTGCGCGCCGGTGGTGTCGTTGTCCAACACGATCTGGGCTGCCTCATCCGAATTGGCTTCGGCGTATTTCCAGCCCTTCATCGAGGCGCGCACAAAGCGCACCATTTTGTCTTCAAACGCCGGATCGGCCAGCTTGTCTTCCATCACGTAAAGCCCGTCTTCCAGTGTGGCCACGCCCTGCTCTTCGTATTTGAACACGACCAGATCCTCGGGTTTGACGCCCGCATCAATCACTTGCCAGTATTCGTTATAGGTCATGGTCGACACGCAGGCCGCCTGCTTTTGCAACAAGGGATCAACGTTGAACCCCTGCTTCAGCACCGTCACACCGCCGGCCGAGCCATCGGTTTTCAGCCCCAGCGTGTTCATCCAGTTCAGGAACGGATATTCATTGCCACCAAACCAGACGCCAAGGGTCTTGTCGGCAAAATCGGCCGGGGCCGCAATGCCGGATTCCTTGAGACACGTCAGCATCATACCCGATGATTTGAAGGGCTGCGCGATGTTGACCAGCGCCAGACCCTTTTCGCGCGCCGCAAGCGCCGATGGCATCCAGTCCACCACCACATCGGCACCGCCGCCTGCGATCACTTGGGTCGGGGCCACATCCGGGCCACCGGGCAGAATGGTGACGGCCAGACCTTCCTCGGTATAAAAGCCTTTGGCTGCGGCGACATAATAGCCGGCAAACTGGGCTTGGGTGACCCATTTCAGTTGCAAGGTGACGGCGTCTTCGGCAGCGGCTGGGGCGGCGAAGGCCGCAAGCAGCGCCGTTGTCAGTAACTTTTTCATCGGTAGCCTCCTGTTGATGGCCCGGCATGGGCCCGTTTCTTAACTTCTTTGCGACGGGTGCCAAAACGTCACCCGCGCTTCAACCAACGCGACCAGCCCATAAAAGGCCGATCCCGCCAATGCCGCAACCGCAATCTCGGCCCAAACCATGTCGAGGCCAAGCCGCCCGACCTCGGCAGAAATGCGAAACCCCATGCCCACGATAGGACTGCCGAAAAATTCAGCAACAATCGCGCCGATCAGCGCCAGCGTCGTTGCAATTTTCAGCCCATTGAATACGAACGGCATCGCCGCGGGCAGCCGCAGCTTGATCAGCGTCTGGGCATAAGTGGCGCTGAACGTCGCCATCAGATCGCGCTGCATCCGGTCTGCCGCCGACAGCCCGGCCATGGTGTTGACCAAGACCGGAAAGAACACCATCACCACAATCACCGCCGCCTTGGATTGCCAGCCAAAGCCGAACCACATCACCATGATGGGTGCTATTCCAACGATCGGCATCGCCGAGATGAACTTGGCCACCGGCAGAAAACCCGCCTGCAAGAACGCCGACCGGTCCATCACGATGGCCGCCAAAAACCCCAAGCTGCAGCCGATGACAAAGCCGGACACCGCGCCTTTCAGCACGGTCTGCACGAAATCTGCCCATAAAATCGGCAGATTGCCGACAATCGCCGCGCCTATTTCCGACGGTGCCGGCAAGATCACCCGCGACACATCCGCGCCCCAGACGATGCCCTGCCAGACCACCAGCAATGTCAGACCAAAAATCGCAGGCACCAGAAGTCGCCCCACCGCGCCTGCGCCCAGCGCCGAATTGGCCAAAATCACATTCAACCGCCACGCCAGCAGCCAGACCGCGATGGACGCTGAAATCCAGATCATGGCTGTATCCCCATCCGGCGCAGGGTAAGGCGTTCGGCCACCTCGATCAGCACAACCAACGCCCCGGCCATCAGCGCGGCCACGATCAATGTCGCCCAAATCATCGCGGTTTGTCCGTTGTAAGACCCCGACAGCAGCCGCGCGCCAAGGCCCGTGGGCTGGTTCAACTCGGCCACGATGGTGCCGACCAACGCCGCGGCGATGGCCACTTTGGCACTGGTGAACAGAAATTTCACCGAACTTGGCAGCCGCAGCTTCCAGAAGGCCGCAGGGCCAGTGGCACCGTATGTGCGCAGCAGATCCAATTGCATCGGATCGGGGCTGCGCAATCCCGCCACCATGCCCACCACCACCGGAAAGAACGTCAGATAACTGGCAACAAAGGCTTTTGAAACCGCAGGCCCTGCCCCCAACTGCGCCAGCACCACCGCCAGCATCGGCGCCAGCGCCACAATCGGCACCATCTGGCTGGCAATTGCCCAAGGCATCACCGACATGTCCATCGCCCGGTTGTAAACGATGCCCACCGCCAAAATCACCCCCATCACCGTGCCCAGCACAAAGCCCATCAGCGTGCCCGACAGCGTGACCCAAGCGTGAAACACCAAAGACCGGGGCGAGGTGACGCGGGTTTCAAACACCATGCGGGAAAATTCCACCGCCACCTGATGCGGCGCGGGTAAAACCGGGCGCGGCTGGCCCATGGTGGCCGCAACCATATCGGCAAAGCCCACTTGCCCGCCGTCGCGCGCCGCCTGATCATAAACCCAAGCGCTGTTCAGCCACACAGCCGCGCCATACCACAGCACGGTTATTGCCAGCAAAACGACCGCCAAAGGCACAAAGCGGCTCATGCGTCGCCCCGTTTCATCTGTTCAAAAATATCCTCGGGGGAGACGCCGCAGGCGGCGCAGGGGGCAGACAGCCCCCACTTTGCGGCACGGGCAGACAGCCCTCGCTTGGCGGCACAGGCAAACAGCCCCCGCTTTGACGGCACGGCAAACCCCCTATTCATCGGCATGCCCCGCCCGCAGACCTTCGCGCACCCGATGCGCAATCTCGATAAATTCCCGGCTGTCACGAATGTCCAGCGGCCTCTCCCTCGGCAGCGGGCTATCAATCACATCCGTAATCCGCCCCGGACGCGGCGACATCACCACAATCTTTGTCGATAGATACACCGCCTCGGGGATCGAGTGTGTTACAAACGCAATCGTCTTTTGGGTGCGCGCCCAAAGCTTCAGCAACTCCTCGTTCAACCGATCCCGCACAATCTCGTCCAGCGCGCCAAACGGCTCATCCATCAGCAAAATATCCGCGTCAAACGCCAGCGCACGGGCAATCGAGGCGCGTTGCTGCATCCCGCCCGACAACTGCCAAGGAAATTTCCGCCCAAACCCGCCCAGTTCCACAAGGTCCAGCACCCGCGCCACCCGCTCCTCCTGCTCAACTCGCGAAAACCCCATAATCTCAAGCGGTAGCTTGATATTCCCAGCAATCGTGCGCCAAGGATAAAGCCCCGCCGCCTGAAACACATAGCCATAGGCGCGGGCTTGACGAGCCTTATCCGGCGTCATTCCGTTCACCGTAAGCGATCCCCCCGTCGGCGTTTCCAACGCCGCAATAGCGCGCAGGAAGGTGGTCTTGCCACAGCCCGATGGCCCGATGAAGCTGACAAACTCCCCCCGGTTGATGCTCAGGTTCACGTCGCGCAGAGCATGCACCGGCCCGTCTCCGGTCTGGAAAACAAGGTTCAGATCGCGGGCCGCGATGACGGGGGATGGGGTAGTGAGGGTGTCTTTCAAATGGTTTCTTCCTTAAATTCCAATATCTTATCCTTGGAAAATTTATTTCTGGCCAAGATACGTTCGACCTGTTGGTAGATCAAACCGGCTAACGCACCCAGTCCAGCACCGAAAAGATCAACTTCGTATTTACGCAAGATCCATAACTGATTTGGCAAGCACAGGAAGACTGCAGCAGCGTATCCAGCCAAAGCTCCGGCCAGTAGGAAAGCCAACGGCGACTTCGTCCCGGCCCACCACAGGGCCAATCGCCCGATCACGAACCCCGGCAGGCCAGCCACCAGCGCCAGAATGGCCGTCATCAAGTACATCTCGAAGTAAGAACCGAAGAGAAAGCCGCGCGGCAAGGGCACTGGCCAGACCAGCATCATGCCCACAAAGAGTACGGGCACCACCAATGCTGTTGCGCAGTAAGCTACAATCATGGCTGGTGCCGCGCGCATCACACCCCACTCACAGGCACACCCGTCCGCACAACTGGCCGGGGCGCGGTCAGATCCTTCCACTGGCTCAACGCCCTATTCACCGCCCCATTCGGGGGCCGCGCCACAAACTGCCCGTGGCCTTCCTGCGTCTTCACCACCCCGTCCTCAATCACCACATGCCCGCGTGTTAGGGTGAATCTGGGCAACCCGGTCACCACTTTGCCCTCGAACACATTGTAATCAATTGCAGATTGCTGTGCCTTCGCGGTGATGGTCTTCGATTTATG
>JANPLZ010000140.1:0-5441 GCA_031422555.1 Cypionkella sp.
GGCGCGTCGGGGTTTGAGGATTGGAAATCGGTGATGGCCAAAGAGGCCAAGGCCGAAGGTGTCGGTGACGTGGGCCGTGCGGCGCTGCTGGCCACCAGTTACTCCAAGGCGACGATTTCGGCGGATCGCAATCAAAAAAGCTTCAAATACTCCCTGACAAAGTTTCTGGCAGTGCGCGGGGCCGATGCGATTGTGGCGCAAGGGCGCAAACGGCTGGCTAAAAGCCGCGATTTTTATGCCGGGCTAGAGCAAAGCTACGGCGTGCCCGCCGGGGTGCTGATTGCCATTCACGGCATGGAAACCGGCTTTGGCAACTTTATGGGCGATACCAATGTGGTGTCGGCTATTGCCACGCTGACATGGGATTGCCGGCGCAGCGATTTTTTCCGCCCGCATCTGATTGGCGCGTTGAAACTGGTCGATCAGGGGTCAATCTCGTCCAAGGCGGTGGGGGCCAAGCATGGCGAATTGGGGCACACGCAATTTCTGCCCGGCAACGCGATGACATACGGCGTGGACGGCAACGGGGACGGTCAGATTGATCTGTCCAACACCGCCGACGCCTTGGCCAGCACCGCCAATTATCTGCGCGGCAAAGGCTGGAAGCCCGGCAAAGGCTATCAGGAAGGCGAGGCCAATTTTGCCGTGATCAAGGAATGGAACGCGGCCACCGTCTATCAACAAGCCATCGCGATCATGGGCGCAAAGATCGACGGTTAAAGCGGGTTTCGGTTACCCGATCCACGCAGCGGAGCGACGCTGGTCGATGCAGGGCATTGCGTGCCTCGCGGAAGGATAAAGTTTGGCGGATCGATAGGGATTCGAACCCTAGAGACGGTTCCCCGCCTACACACTTTCCAGGCGTGCGCCTTCGACCACTCGGCCACCGATCCGTTGGCGGTGTTTAGCCTGCCTTTGATTGGGGGTGCAAGGGGGCAAAGCGCAGAACACTGGCGCTTTGACGCGGGTGCAACACAGCAGTTTCGGCCGCAATCACCCTACGCGGCGGATCAGGGCGGGGATGGTCCCATCTAGCAACCGTGGCACCGTTGCGCCTGTGAAAACCCCGCCGCGGCGGCGGGCCGCGTGCCGCCTAACCGTTCAGCAAAGCGGTTCAGATTCATCGAAAGCCGAAGATCGCTGCCTTTCGTTTCACCCGAACAGGTTTTTTGATTTACTTGTGTCCTTCAAGACCTGCACCGCGCTAATCCACCAACAGCAAACTGACCCGCCGGTTTTGCTTGCCCTTTTTCTCGATCTTTCCGATTTCGACATGGCCTATCTCGGCGGTGCGCGCGACATGGGTGCCACCGCAAGGTTGCAGATCAACCTGCACGGTTTCGGTGCCAATGCGCACCAGACGCACCCGGCCCTGCCCCATCGGCGGGCGCACGGCCATGGTTTTGATCAATCCCGGATTGGCCAGCATTTCGGCATCGGTGATCCATTGATCGCTGACCCGCAGATCGCGCTCGATCATCAGGTTCAACGCCGCATTCAACGCCGCCACATCGGCGGGCGGATCGACCATATCAAAATCCAGCCGTGATTTATCAGCGCCGATCTGCCCGCCCGTCACCGGCAAAGGGATCACCACCGACAACAGATGCAGCGCTGTGTGCATGCGCATGTGGCGGTGGCGCCGCGCCCAATCCAGCCGCTGATGCACCCGGGTTCCAATCGGCGGCAGCGCCAGCGGCTCGGCTGGCACAAGGGCGATCAGCCCGCCTTCGACTTTGACCGCCGTTGCAATGGTCAAGGCACCGCCAGTCCACGAGATCTGGCCGCAATCACCGGGTTGCCCGCCACTGGTGGCGTAAAACACCGTGGCATCCACCACGATGCCGCCTTCAGGAGTGTGGGCGATGACCGAGGCTGTAACCTCGCGGGCATAGGCATCGGCAAGAAACAGCAGTTCTGTGATCATGGGGTGGCATCCTTGGCGGCAGCGGCAGCGGCGGCGCGGGGTTTGGATTTTGACGCGGCTTTGACAGGTTTCGGTGCGGGCGGCGCAAGTGGCCCCAGCAGGGCTGCCACGGCGCGTTCATGCGCCAACCCGTCGGCCAGATCATCCGCGTCTTGGGCTGCGGCATCGGCCAGCCGTTGCAGATGATCGCGGTGCGCGCTGGATTGCAAAATACCCTCGGCGGCAAAGCGTTCGGCGATCTGGTGGTTGATTTCCGAGCGCACCTGCACTTGAAAATACACATCGCGCAAGATCACGCGAATTTCAAAATTCATCGTCTCGGCCCCGAACCCGATCAGCGCGATGATCGGCGCGGGGTTTAGCACGGCAAGCGGTTGGTTTTCCGCGATCTCGCGCAAGATCACCTCTACCCGGCGGCTGTCGGTGGTAAAGGGCACCGCCACCGGCACAATCAGGCGTCCCGACCGGTTGAACCGGGTCCAGTTGGTCACCCGGCCCGCGATCAGATCGGAATTCGGCACGATCACATCTGATCGGTCAAAAGTTTGTATCCGGGTTGACCGCACTGAGATCGACTTGACGATGCCGCTGGTGGTGCCAACCTCGATCCAGTCGCCTTCCGATACCGGGCGTTCGATCAGCAAAATGATGCCCGAGACAAAGTTTGACACGATGTTTTGCAGACCAAAGCCGATGCCAACCGACAAGGCCCCGGCGACAATTGCCAGACCCGACAGATCAATCCCGGCGGAATTGATCGCAATCAGCGCCGCCAGAAAAATCCCGACATAGCCCACTCCCGAAACCGTGGCGTTCTGCGCGCCCTGATCAAGGCCGGTGCGCGGCAGAATGGTGGATTTCAGAGCGCCTTGAAACATCCGCGTCAGCGTGTATCCCAAGCCAAACACCACCGCAAAGAACAGAAAATCGGTGGGCGAGATGCGGGCATTGCCCAGTTGGAACCCTTCGCGGAACCGGGTCCACAATTCTGTCAGATCGGCGGTGCGCGCGCCCCAGATCAGCGCAAACAGCGGAATCGTGCCCAGCGTCAGGCCAAAGCCCACCAGCACCGGCACCAGCGCGTCGGCGTCGGCGTCGGATTGGTCTTCGCGCCGCATGATCATTGCATAGATATCGCCGACCAGCCGCTGCAGCACCGACAACAGCCCGATCAGCCCCAGCGACAAAATCGCCGGAAACACCATTGCCGCCGCCGCCGAGACATAACCGATTGCCGCCAGAACCGGCCCGGCCACCCCCACCACCATCGCCGCCCGCGCAAGGATGGCGATCAGGCGCACCCCATAGCTGCGGCCATCTTCGGGCACCGCCTGCGCCTCGACATGGCGCGCCATGAACTGACCCATGCGCAACAGCACCCCGCCCGCCACCAGAATGAACGGAAACGCCAGCACCCCGGCGGCGGCCTCGGACAACTCGATCTGATCCAGAACGGCTGCCCGCAGCGCCTCAAGGCCCAGAACAAGGCCAAAGGCTTTTGCAAAAAACCGCCCCTCGGCGCGTTGGTCTTTTGACAGCAGCAAAACCGCTTCGGCGCGCGGACCCACCGGAAACATCCGCCCGCCCAGCCAGAGGGCCGCAAAAAACATCAGCCCGATGTGGGGAAGATTGCCAACAACCCCCAGACCGACAGGGCCGAACAGCCCGGTCAGCAACAGCGCCAGCGACAACAGCATGACACCGCCAAACGGCACCATAAGTTGGCCCAGACTGGCCAGAAACGCCCAAATCCGCTGGCCGCGCACCGACGCGCGGTTTTGCAACTTATAGGTCAGCCGATCAATCCACAGCCGCCCGCGCCACAAGATACCCACCGCCAGCACCAAAAGCGCCAGTATCACCGGCAGATTGTCACCAAGCGCGGCCTGCACGCCGGGCATGCGCCACAGGCTGGCGGTTTCCTGACCGATCTGCACCACCGCGCCCGACAGCGCGCGCACCGCGGCTGGCCAGTTGGCGGGGTTAACCGGCATCGGCCACAGTTGCAGCAACTGATCGGCTTGGCGTTCGCGCTGCACACGGTCGATCTCGCGGATCAGGCCGTCGGCGCGGCGATACGCCTCGTCCGCGGCGATGCCGGGGGCTTGCAGGCGCACCAGTTGTTCGGTCAACTCGATACGGCGCTTGGCGATGTCTTCGGGTTCCGACGTGCCTTCGGCAGGGGCTGCCCCAAGGGCTGCGATCTGGGTGCGCAGAGTGGCGATCCGGGTGGAATTGGCGTTTTGCGCGCCCGAAAGGGCCTCGCGCCAATCGACCAGTTGCGCGCGCGTGCGGTCCAGCGTGTCGGACGCGCTGGCAGGATCTTGGATGGTATTTTCCGACCGCACCGCCATGGCTTCCCAGGCGGAATAATCCAGCGTGGCGGCCAAAGGTTCCAGCGCTGCATCGGCTGGCGGGGCGGCTGCCGCATCGCTGCGGGGCAGCAGCGCCCCCGATTCATCAACCTGGCGCGGCGGCGTATCCGCGGTGGTTTGCGCATATCCCGGGGCAAAGCTGGCCAAAACCAGCAGCAGCGCCCCGGTCAGGGCCGCAAAAGTGGCACAGCGCAGGGCCGCGCCCCAGCTCATGCGTCTTCAAACACCGTGGGAATCGCGCGCGGCGCGCGGTCAAGCCAAGCGGGCACCGGCAGACCCTTTTCGCGCAAAAACGCCGGGTTATACAGTTTCGACTGATAGCGGTTACCGTAATCGCACAGGATGGTCACAATCGTGTGGCCCGGCCCCATGTCACGCGCCATCCGCATCGCACCGGCGATGTTGATACCCGACGATCCGCCCAGACAAATGCCCTCGTCCTCCAGCATCTCGAACACCAGTGGCAGGGCTTCGGCATCGCTGATCCGATAGCTGTAGTCAGGGGTAAAGCCTTCCAGGTTGGCGGTGATGCGGCCCTGCCCGATGCCTTCGGTGATCGACGTGCCGGGGCTGTCCAGTTGCCCGGTGGAATAAAACGCATGCAGTGCCGCCCCTTCAGGATCAGCCAGACCGATCTTGACACCCTTGCCCTGCACCGCCCGCGCCACCCCCGCCAAAGTGCCGCCCGAGCCTACCGCGCAGATAAAGCCGTTCACCGTGCCATCGGTCTGGGTCCAGATCTCGGGGCCGGTGGTTTCTTCATGCGCCAGCCGGTTGGCGATATTGTCAAACTGATTGGCCCAGACAGCGCCATTGGGTTCAGTACGCGCCAGTGCCTCGGCCAGACGGCCCGAATAGCGCACATAATTATTGGGGTTTTTATAGGGGGCTGCGGGCACTTGCACCAATTCGGCACCGGCCAGCCGCAGCATGTCTTTCTTTTCCTGACTTTGGGTTTCGGGGATCACGATCACCGTGCGATACCCCATGCTGGCCCCCACAAGGGCCAGACCAATGCCGGTATTGCCCGCCGTGCCTTCGACAATCGTGCCCCCGGGGCGCAGACTGCCATCGGCCACCGCCGCGCGGATCATGTAAAGCGCCGCCCGATCCTTGACCGATTGGCCGGGGTTCAGAAA
>JANPLZ010000141.1:0-21494 GCA_031422555.1 Cypionkella sp.
TGGGCATTGGCCGCCCGTCAACCTATGCCTCGGTGCTGACCACGATCGTTGACCGCGAGTATGTGCGCAAAGACAAGAACCGTCTGATCCCCGAAGACAAGGGGCGGTTGGTGACGGCGTTTTTGACCAACTTTTTCCGCCGCTATGTCGAATATGATTTCACCGCCGATCTGGAAAGCCAGCTTGACGATGTGTCGGCGGGCACCCGCGATTACAAGGAAGTTCTGACGCGATTCTGGCGCGATTTCTCGGCGGCGGTGGCGGAAACCGCCGATTTGCGCATCGGTGAGGTGCTGACTAAAATTGACGATTTCCTTAGCCCGCATTTGTATCCGCTGCGCAGCGATGGATCAGACCCGCGCCTTTGCCAAACCTGTGGCACCGGGCGGTTGCATCTGAAAACTTCGCGCTCGGGCGGGGCGTTTATTGGCTGTGGCAACTACCCTGAATGCCGCTATACCCGGCCGATTTCGGGCGATGAGGGCGGATCGGTCGATGGCCGCGTGTTGGGGCTTGACCCTGACGGTGTGGAAATAAGCCTGCGCGCCGGGCGTTTTGGCCCCTATATCCAAAAAGGTGAAGCGTCCGAGTCTGCGCCCAAACCGCCGCGCGCCAGTCTGCCCAAAGGCTGGGCCCCCGAGACGCTGACGATTGAACGCGCGATTGAACTGCTGTCATTGCCGCGTCTGGTGGGCAGCCATCCCGATGACGGCGAACCGGTTGAAGCCGCGATTGGCCGCTTTGGACCTTATGTCAAACACGGCGCGGTCTATGCCAATATTCCCGATGTGGAAGAGGTGTTCACCATCGGTATGAACCGTGCGGTGGAAGTGCTGGCGCAAAAACTGGCCGGGCGGCGCGGTGGCGGGGCGGTGGCCGAGCCGTTGCGCGAATTGGGTCTGCATCCCGATGGCGGGCCGGTGCAGGTGATGCCGGGCAAATACGGGCCTTATGTCAAATGGGCCAAGGTCAACGCGACTTTGCCCAAAGAGCTGACCCCCGAAGCCGTTACGCTGGTTGAGGCTTTGGCGCTGATTGCCGAAAAGGCTGGCAAGCCCGGCAAGGGCGGCAAGAAAGCCGCTCCAAAGAAGGCGGCGGCCAAACCTGCGGCGGCAAAACCTGCGGCGGCGAAAAAACCTGCGGCGAAAAAACCGGTGGCGGCTAAGGCAGGCACGGTCAAAAAGCCCGCCGCCAAAAAGCCCGCTGCCAAAAAGCCCGCCGTCAAAAAACCCGCCGCCCAAAAACCCTCTGCCAAACCAAAAGCCGCTGAGTAGATAACCGTCGGAGAAACCAGATGCGCCTTGCCCTGTTGCTATGCCTTGCCATCCCCACCTTGGCCCATGCCCAAGATGCGGCCCTCGAACCGTTCAGCGACACCGGCTATGTGCAGTCTTGCACCACGGATGGCGAACTGCCGGGTTGCATGGTGGTGGGCTATGGGATCCGCTATGTCGCAGCGACCGATGGTGCGACCGATCCGGCCCTGTTGGCGCAACTGTTAGCCTTGCCACCCAACAGCCGCGTCGATGTTGTGGGTAACATCATCAGCATGGGCGATATTACCGCCGAGGTGGTGCTGACTTCGGTTGCCGCCGCACCTGATGCCAAACTGGATGCACTGATGGCCGGGTTGCAGGGCGATTGGCAACAGACGGCGGGCGCGGGCCTTCAGGTTGTCGGGTCCGAGTGGACCGATATTGCCGATGGTCAGCCGGTGAACAGTTATCTGATGGCGGTGGGACTGCCCTGTTCCGACACGATTCCACAAGACAAACCAAGCGTCGCACTCATCCTGATGGGCGGCGATCCGATGGATGGCGCGCTGTGTTATGTTATTGACAAAATTGATGAAAAATCTCTGACGCTGATATCAGTGCCGGGTCGTGAAGTCACGACGCTGCAGCGCCCCTAAAGCCGTTTGCCGCGCCCGACTGCCATCAGGGGCCGCGCGGATTGATCAGTCTGGCCAGCAGGCTGGCATGGCGGATCACCCCCACCGGCACGCCCGCCTCGGTGACGTTAATCTCGGTTGCGCCGGATGACATCAGGCCCATCACGGCCTTGACGGGATGTTCGCAATCCACCGATTGGCCGTCGCACTGCCCCGGCTCCATCACATCGCGCGCGGTCAGCACCGCAAGCGGGTTCATATGGGCGACAAAATCGGCGACATAGTCTGAAATCGGGTTGGCAATGATTTCGCGCGCGGTGCCGATCTGCACGATCCGGCCCCCCTCCATCAACGCGATGCGGTCGCCCAGTTTGAACGCCTCGTCCAGATCATGGCTGACGAAAATGATCGTGCGTTTCAGCTTGGCTTGCAGATCCAGCAGCTCGTCTTGCAGGCGGGCGCGGATCAGCGGGTCAAGCGCGGAAAACGGCTCATCCATCAACAGAATCGGGGCTTCGGTCACAAAGGCGCGGGCAAGACCGACGCGCTGCTGCATGCCGCCCGAAAGTTCCCCCACCTTTCGATCGGCCCAGTGCGACAGGTTTACCAGCGCCAGTTGCGCATCCACCCGGTTGCGGCGCTGATCCGGGGTCTGGCCCGCCAGTTCCAACCCCAAGCCTACATTTTCGCGCACCGTGCGCCATGGCAACAGCCCAAAGGCCTGAAACACCATCGCAATCGTCGACAGCCGCAGCGTGCGCAAGGTGGGCGCATCGGCCTTGGTCACCGACACCATCTGATTGCCGTCCCAAACCCGGACATCGCCGCGCACAACCGGGTTCAGGCCGTTTACCCCGCGCAACAGGGTGGATTTGCCAGACCCCGACAGGCCCATCAGCACCAAAATCTCGCCCTCGGCCACCGACAGGCTGCAATCATGCACCCCCAGGATCTGACCGGTTTTGGTCTGAATTTCGCTGCGGCTTTGGCCTTGGTCCATCAGATCAAGCGCGCGGCTGGGGCGGTCTCCAAACACGATGGAAACCGCATCAAATTCGACGGCGTTGACCATCATGTCACCTTGCGTTGAAAGGTTGATCGCAAGGCAATGGCGACAACAACGATGACAAAGCCGGATTCAAAGCCCTTGGCGGCGTTTACCGCTGCCAGCGCCCGCATCACCGGCACGCCCAGCCCGTCTGCGCCGACCATCGATGCAATGACAACCATCGACAGCGACAGCATGATCGTCTGGTTCAACCCCACCATGATTTGCGGCAAGGCCCAGGGCAATTCTACCTTCCACAGCTTTTGCCGGGGCGTGGCACCAAAGGCGGTTGCGGCCTCCAGCAAAGCGATGGGGGTCGAGGCCACGCCCAATTGCGTCAACCTTATCGGCGCGGGCAGCACAAAGATCACGGTGGCAATCAGGCCGGGCACCATACCGATGCCAAAAAAGATGATCGCCGGTATCAGGTAAACAAAGGTTGGCAGCGTCTGCATCAAATCCAGCACAGGCGACAGCGCCGAATTCAGCCGTGGGCTGTGGGCGCAAGCAATGCCGATGGGCACGCCCACCGCCATGCACACCGCGCAAGACGACAAGATCAGCGTCAGGCTTTGGGTGGTTTCGGTCCAATAGCCTTGGTTAAGCACAAACAGAAACCCCAGCGTCACGCCCACGCAGATTTTCCAATCGCGCTGTAGAACCCACGCAAGCCCGGCGAAAATAGCGATGATGACCAAGGGGTTCGGGGTTTGCAGCAGCCACAAAAAGCCGGCGATCAGGCTTTCCAACATAAAGGCCACTGTGTCAAAAAAACCCGAGAGATGGGTTTTCATCCAGACAAACACCGTGTTTGCCCATGACCCTACCGGAATCTTGTAATCCGTCCACTTCATGCGGTGACCCCTGTTGAAATGGCCCCAAAGCTGTCTTTGGGGCCATTAATGTTACTGAAGTGCGGCGGTGACGGCGGCCATCGCATCGCCACCATCTTTGGTGGTGACGCCGTCCAGCCATGGCTTCCATGCATCGGGGTTGGCGATCAGCCACGCCTTGGCGGCATCGCGCGGGTCGGCACCGTCGGTCAGAATGCTGTTCATGATCTCATTTTCCATTTTCAACGAGAAAACCAGATTTTGCAGCAATTTCCCAGTGTTGGCGCATTCGGCGATGTAACCCGCGCGGGCAACGGTATAGACGGTCGCGCCACCCAGATTTGGCCCGAAATACTCATCCCCGCCGGTCAGATAGCTCATCTCAAAGTTGGCATTCATCGGATGCGGCTCCCAGCCCAGCCAGACCACCGGCTTGCCTTCGGCATCGGCGCGGGTGACTTGCGCCAGCATCGCCTGCTCCGAACTTTCGACAAGGGTAAAGCCCGCCTCTTTCAGCCCGAACGCTCCGTTGTCCATCATGTCAAGGATCAGCTTGTTGCCATCATTCCCAGCCTCGATGCCGTAAATCTTGCCGTCAAGGGCGGCAAAATGGGTCACCAGGTCTTTGAAATCGGCGATGCCCAGCTTGGCCCCGGCGGCGTTGGTGGCCAAAGTATACTTTGCCCCTTCAAGGTTCACGCCAACCTGATCAATGGTCTTGGCGTCGAAGTAGGGCTGGATCGTCGTGGCCATTGATGGCTGCCACAGGTCAAGAAACACATCAATGTCATTGCCGGCCAGCGCTTCGAACGTCACGGGCAGCGACAAGGTTTTCAGGCTGGTCTCATATCCCAGCGCTTCCAGAACGATGCCGCTGGCGGCATTGGTGGCGGCAAGATCGGTCCAGCCCAGATCAGAAAATGTAACTTTGTCACAGCCTTCGGCCAGCGCCGATCCGGCAAAGGCAAAGGCTACGGCGGTGGCAAGCAAGGTGGTTTTAACAGACATCTCAGGCTCCCGGTTTTTTGTTGATTGACGAGTCAATAAACTTCAAGCTAGCTGCCCATTGCAAGAGTTTTCTGCAAAGGGGCCGCGTCATATGCCAAAGCTTGGGATGGAGCCTATCCGAAAGGCGGCGTTGGTCAAAGCCACGATTGTGGAAATCGGCAGAGCGGGGTGTTTGGATGTTACGGTCAGCCAGATCGCTAAACGGGCGGGCATGTCATCGGCCTTGGCGCATCACTATTTTGGCAGCAAGGAAGAGATGTTTCTGGCCGCGATGCGCCATGTTCTGACGCTGTATGGCGCGGAAATTCGCGGCGCATTGGCGTTGGCAGAAGGCCCCGAACAGCGGGTGCGCGCGATTTTGGCAGCCAGTTTCAGCCCTGCAAACTTTCGCCGCGAGGCAATTGGCGCCTGGCTGAACTTTTGGCTGATGGCGCAAACCGTGCCCGATGCCAAGCGGTTGCTGGCGGTCTATCACCGGCGCTTGCGCTCTAACTTGCTGGTGGGGCTGCGGCCCCTGATCGGCGATCAGGCCGAAGCGGTGGCCAACGGGTTGGGTGCGTTGATCGATGGGCTTTATTTGCGCGAAGTACTGAAATCGGGGCCACCCGACGGGCGGGCGGCGGTGGCGTCAGCGCTGGCATATCTGAGCGCACATCTGCCGCAAGCGGGCAAAAAATAACACTATTTCGGGCGTATCGCCCAGCAGGAAAGGCCCGGTGCGCCGGGAATGGTCAAGATGACGGCGGAATATGTGATCATTGGATCGGGGTCTGCGGGCGCTGCACTGGCGTATCGGTTGGCCGAAGCCGGGCGGCGTGTGGTGGTCATCGAACAGGGTGGCACCGATGCGGGTCCGTTCATCCAGATGCCCGGCGCGCTGTCGTATCCGATGAACATGGGTATCTATGACTGGGGCTTTGAAACCGATCCCGAACCGCATCTGGGCGGCCGGGTTCTGGCCACACCGCGCGGCAAAGTGCTGGGCGGATCGTCGTCGATCAACGGCATGGTTTACGTGCGTGGCCACGCCCGTGACTTTGACACATGGGAAGACATGGGGGCCACCGGCTGGGGCTATGCAGATGTGCTGCCGTATTTTCAGCGCATGGAAAATTGGCACGGTGCCGAAGGCGATGCCGCCTATCGCGGTCAGGCGGGGCCATTGCATATCACGCGCGGCCCCCGGTCTAACCCGTTGTTTGACGCCTTCATCAACGCTGGCGCGCAAGCCGGCTATCCGATGACGCGCGATTATAACGGGCAGGCGCAAGAGGGTTTCGGCCCGATGGAGGCGACGATCTGGAAAGGGCGGCGCTGGTCGGTGGCCAATGCCTATCTGCGTCCGGCGATGAAAGCGGGGAATCTGACCGTTGTGCGCGGCTTTGCCCGCCGCGTGGTGATCGAACAGGGCCGTGCGGTGGGGGTTGAAATTCTGCGCGGCGGCCAGATTGAAGTGATCCGCGCACAAGCCGAGGTGATCGTGGCGGCCTCGTCGATCAACACGCCAAAACTGTTGATGCTGTCGGGCATCGGCGCTGGTGCTGATTTGGCGGCGCAAGGCATTGCGGTTGTGGCGGATCGCCCCGGCGTTGGGGCAAACCTGCAGGATCATCTTGAGATTTACATGCAGTATCAATCCAGCCAGCCTGTAACCTTATATAAATACTGGAATCTTTGGGGCAAGGCGCTGATCGGCGCGCAGTGGTTGTTCACCGGGCGCGGTCTGGGGGCGTCAAACCAGTTTGAGGCCTGTGCCTTCATCCGGTCCAAACTGGGTGTCGATTATCCTGACATTCAGTATCATTTCCTGCCGATTGCGGTGCGCTATGATGGCCGCGCCGCGGCAGGTGGCCACGGCTTTCAGGCCCATGTTGGCCCGATGCGCAGCAAATCGCGCGGGGCTGTGACCTTGCGCTCTCCCGATCCGATGGCAGCACCCCGCATCCGGTTCAATTACATGTCGCACCCTGACGATTGGGATGATTTCCGCCGCTGTATCCGCCTGACCCGCGAGATTTTTGGCCAGGCGGCGTTTCAGCCCTTTGTGAAATCCGAAATTCAGCCGGGGTTGGCGGTGGAGACCGACGATCAGATGGATGATTTCCTGCGCCAGCACGTCGAAAGCGCCTATCACCCGTGCGGCACCGCGCGGATGGGGCGGCGCGATGACCGACAGGCGGTGGTTGATCCCGAATGCCGGGTGATCGGGGTCGAAGGTTTGCGCGTTGCCGACAGCTCGATCTTTCCGCAGGTGACCAATGGCAACCTGAACGCGCCGTCGATTATGGCAGGCGAAAAGGCTGCCGATCACATTTTGGGCCGGGTGCCGCTGCCGCGATCCAACCTGCAACCGGTGCTTAATCCGAACTGGCGAACGTCGCAGCGCTAGGATGGGGCTGGGTTTTGGGGGCCAGTTACCCTGCGATCCCCAAGGTTTTGGCCCGCGCCATCACGCCCCAGATCGCCATCAATGACGCCAAGGACGACGCCAGCATCAGCAAGATCAGCGGCATTTCCGTCGATCCCGGCGGCAGCAGATAGCCCGCCAAAGCCGCCAAAGCCGCGCCACCGCCAATGGATATTGCGCCGCCAAGCCCCGATGCAGTGCCCGCCAACCCCGGGCGCACCGACAGAATGCCTGCATTGGCCGAAGGCAGGCCAATGCCGTTGCCAAGCCCCATAAAGATGGTCAGGCTGAAAAACACCACCGGTCCCGACAGGCCAGCCGCGGTGATCGCCGCCAGAAGGGCAAGGCCAAACGTGGTCACCAAGGCGCCGATCAGCACCATCTTGTTCATGCCAAACCGCACCGAAAACCGCCCGGCGATAAAGTTACCAACCGCATATCCAACGGCCGTGATGGCAAACAGCGCGCCGATTTGCGGCGATGTCAGCCCGAACACCACATTGCCCACATAAGGTGCGCCACCCAGAAACGCGAAAAAACACCCCGACGCAAAGGCCGATGCGAGGCAATAGCCCCAGAACCGCCGCGAGGTCAAAAGCGATGGGTATTGGCGCAACTGATTGGCAACGCTGACCTTTTGCAATGTTGCGGTTTCGCCCAGATCGGCCCAACACAGCGCCAGCACCACCACGCCCAACCCCAGCAACAGCCCAAAATTCGCCTGCCAACCGTAAAGCTGATCCAGAAAGCCGCCGATCACCGGGCCAATCATCGGCACCAGCGACATCCCCATGGTGACATAGCCGATCATCGATGCGGCTTCGGCATCGGCGACCATGTCGCGCACCACGGCCCGCGACAGCACCATGCCCGTCGCCACAATCGCCTGCGCCATCCGAAAGATCAAAAACATCGTGGCATTGGGGGCCAGTAACGTGCCAACCGTGGCGATCAAGAACAGCACCAACGCCCACAAGATCACCGCGCGCCGCCCGAACCGGTCCGATACCGGGCCAATCACGATTTGCAACAGCGCCGACAGCGCCAAATACAGCGCCACCGACAATTGCATCTGCGCATAGGGCACGCCAAACCATTTTGCCATGCCGGGCAAGGATGGCAAAAAGATATTCATCGCCAGCGCCGCCAAGCCCGCAAGCAGGGTTAGCGTGACAATTGCTGGCGGGGTGGTGCGGTCAAGAAACCGGGAGGTGCTATGGGTCATGGCTTGGCCTAGCCCTGCCAGCCTGCGATGTCCATGCGCGCGCATCGCAAGCTGGCTGTGCGCCGCTGCGACAAATGGATCGGGCGGCAGATTGCGCAAACATACTCTTGCAACCGCAGGCGAAAACGCTTTGCAAAGCCGCGCCGAAATCCGCTTTGCCCGCGCCTGCACCACCGCTAAGGTAGCCAAAGTTTTGAAAGGGCCGCCATGTCAGACATCTTGCACCAACTTGAAGCGCGCCGCAGCGCAGCCCGTCTTGGCGGTGGCCAGCAGCGCATCGACGCGCAGCACGCCAAAGGCAAACTGACGGCGCGCGAACGCATAGAGCTGTTGTTGGACGAAGGCAGTTTCGAAGAGTTTGATATGTTTGTGGCGCACCGCTGCGTGGATTTTGGCATGGCAGCGGACCGGCCCGCAGGGGACGGGGTGGTCACTGGCTGGGGCACGGTGAATGGCCGGATGGTCTATGCCTACAGTCAGGATTTCACGGTGTTTGGGGGGTCTTTGTCGGAAACCCACGCGCAGAAAATCTGCAAGATTATGGATATGGCGATGCAAAACGGCGCGCCGGTGATCGGGATGTGCGATTCCGGCGGCGCGCGGATTCAGGAAGGCGTTGCCAGTCTGGCCGGTTATGCCGAAGTATTTCAGCGCAATGTGTTGGCGTCGGGGGTGGTGCCGCAAATATCGGTTATCATGGGGCCTTGTGCGGGGGGGGCGGTCTATTCGCCGGCGATCACCGACTTTATCTTTATGGTCAAAGACAGCAGCTATATGTTCGTCACCGGCCCGGACGTGGTGAAAACCGTCACCAATGAAATCGTCACCGCCGAACAGCTTGGCGGTGCGGCAACCCATACCAAGAAGTCATCGGTGGCCGACGGTGCGTTTGAAAACGATGTCGAGGCTTTGGCCGAAATCCGGCGGCTGGTGGATTTTCTGCCGAAAAACAACCGCGAAAAAGCACCGGTGCGGCCGTTTTTCGATGATCCCGCGCGGGTGGAACCCAGTCTTGATACCCTGATCCCGGAAAACCCCAACCAGCCCTATGATATGAAAGAGCTGATCTTGAAAATCGCGGATGAGGCGGATTTCTTTGAAATTCAGGCGGCATATGCCGCTAATATCATAACAGGGTTCATTCGTATCGAAGGCCAGTCGGTGGGGGTGGTGGCCAATCAGCCGATGGTTCTGGCCGGCTGTCTTGATATTGATGCCAGCCGCAAAGCCGCGCGGTTTGTGCGGTTTTGCGATGCGTTCGAAATCCCGATTTTAACGCTGGTTGATGTTCCGGGGTTCTTGCCCGGTGTGGCGCAGGAATTGGGCGGTGTGATCAAACACGGTGCGAAACTGTTGTTTGCCTATGGCGAAGCGACGGTGCCAAAAGTAACGGTGATCACCCGCAAGGCCTATGGCGGGGCCTATGATGTCATGGCCAGCAAACATTTGCGCGGCGATTTCAACTATGCCTGGCCCACTGCCGAAATTGCCGTGATGGGCGCGAAAGGCGCTGTCGAGATTTTGTATCGCAGCGAATTGGCCGATAAAGCCAAAATTGCCGAGCGGGTGAAAGACTATGAACAACGCTTTGCCAACCCGTTTGTGGCGGCAGAAAAGGGCTTTATCGACGAGGTGATCATGCCCGCGTCTACCCGCCGCCGGGTGGCCCGGGCCTTTGCCTCATTGCGGGGTAAAAAGCTGACAAACCCGTGGAAAAAACACGACAATATTCCGCTATAGTTGGATAAAGGCAAAGATGATGGGTCAAATTGGGGGAACGCGGCGGCAAAATGACTGATTTCGTGCTTGTGCAATCTGACGCGATGTCGGTCATCGCAGGCTCTGATGACGCGATCGTGGTGCCGTCGGGGCAGGTGATCACCTTGCAGGACGTGATCTGGAATGCGCCGGGGCCGTTCGGGCTGGTGGCGCGGTTTCGCTTTGTGGCCCCCGCCATCGCGCGCGGCGAAGGGGCGGTTGATTTTGCAATCGCCAGCGCCGACATGCTGCATCTGTGTCAGACTTATGCGCTGTTGCGGGTCGCAGATCTGGGGCCGGTGCCCAGCCAGATCATCATCTCGCTTGCCAGCCAGCCGGTGCCCTTCGGGCAACCCGCACCAGAGGTTACCCAGTTTTTTGAGGCCTACCGCGTCGAAGATCAGACCTGCATATGGGAGCAGTTTTGATGCAGGCACAAAATGTAGCGCAACCCTCAGCCCAATCACAGACGGTTGATGTAGACATGTCACAGGCGGCGGGCTTGGGCATATTTCCGTGTTATTCCCGGTATTTGTGGGCTATTGTTCACGTAGACCAGTCCCAAGTGGTCTATCCCTCGGAACGGGGGTCGGCACAATGCACGGCCCTTGAAAAAAATAGGAGTAGAGGATGTCGAGCACTAAGATCACCGTTCTTGCCTTGTGCATGGTTGCCTTCGTTGCAGCCTGCGCCAAGCAAGCCGAAGAAGTTGTTTACGTGGATGAGCCTGCGGTTACCACAGAACCCGTCTATACCGGCAAGTACAAGTAACCATCAGGGGCGGGCACTTTGGGCCGCGGCCCGGCCCGCCCTTTTTCTCTGCGCAAGCGCTGTGTCGGCAAGATATCACCGACCCACGGCCCCCGGCTTTGCCACTGCTGACCGCGCGGCCTATGATGGCCCCCCCAGCAATGACAACCATCGGAGCCCATCATGCGGTCAGCCTCACTTCTTGCCCTTATCCTTGTTGCAACACTTGCGGCCTGCGCCAAACCCGCGCCAGAGCCTGTTGCAATGGACGAACCGCTTACGGTTGAACCAATGTCGACCGGCAAATATAAATGATCTGACCGGGCGGGCCGGATCATTTCGGCACGCCCGCTTGGCCCGCCTTTCATCGCCAAACGCTTATCTAAAGGTGGGACTATGCTAAAGCACCGCGGCTTTCCCGGCCGTCTTCCAGGCACGGATTTTCAATTTGTCATCCGGCGGGCCAATCTGAAACGGATTGGCGTTTCAAAAATCGTGCAGCGCGAACGCTTTCGGGATCGCAAACAGGCGGATCGCAAGGCCGATGCCGGCTTTATGGCAGCGCTTTGGGCGCAGTTTGGCGAAGAGGTGTTTGAACGCGGCAATCTGGATGCCGGGCGGCTAAGTTGGCTGTTTGGCCGCGAAGTGGTGCCCGCAACCGACCCGTTTGATCCGGCGTCCTATGACGCGCTGCTGCGGATAGATCTGAAACGCGCGCAGGCCGCGTTCCCCGAAATCTTTGCAGCCAACGCGCCACAAATGGTCTGGGATGACGACGAAGATGAAGATTAGGGAGGCTGAAGACTAAGCATGAATCCGCGCAGGGCAACGACCATTTGGCAGCAAGTCGCGCATCGGGAAATTTCCCCCGAATCAGCCTTTGCCATTGCAGAGACCATCGGCAATTCTGATCCTGCGTCCGCTGTTGTGCAGGTTTGCACCGATGACGGGCACGACTGTTACCCTTTCCCTTCCCCTTGGTCCGATCCTGCACGGGTCGGACCCTTTTTTCAAACGGATGCCCGCGTGTTTGGGCGCAGTTGTGCCATCTGCGTGATGCCGCAAAGTTTCTGGTTTGTTTTTGCGGGACTTGCTGTAGAATCGTCGTCAATAACAACAAACAACCGAGGCAGAAAATCATCATGCGTAAAACCGTTCTCCTATTTGCAATCCTGTCGATGCCGCTTGCGGGCTGTATGCAAGACCCAGCCTCGCGCGGGCTTGCAGGTGCCGCGGCGGGGGCTGCTTTGGCCGACCTTACCGATAACAACGCCCTTACCGGCGCGCTTATCGGTGGTTTGGCGGGGGCTGCAACCTGCGGCGTCAACGTGGGGCTGCCGCCCTGCTATTGATCTGAAACCGGCCCGATCCGCGGCGCGCGCGCCATATCGGGCCGCAAGTTTGATCCAGCGGTCATCCGGGGAAATCCCCCGGCTGGCCGCTTTTGCATGTCAAAGTCCAAATTTATTTCCCCAATTTGGCAAACGCCGGAGCGCCTGCCATGTTTGACAAGATCCTGATCGCCAACCGCGGTGAAATTGCCTGTCGCGTGATCAAAACCGCGCGGCGCTTGGGGATCAAAACCGTGGCGGTCTATTCCGATGCCGACCGTGACGCGCTGCATGTCAAAATGGCGGATGAGGCGGTGCATATCGGGCCGTCGCCCGCCGCGCAGTCTTATATCGTGATCGAAAAGATCATCGCGGCCGTGCAGGCAACCGGCGCGCAGGCGGTGCATCCTGGCTATGGGTTCTTATCGGAAAACCGCAACTTCGCCGCCGCACTAGAGACTATCGGTGTGGCATTTATCGGGCCACCCAGCGCGGCGATTGAAGCCATGGGCGATAAGATCACCTCGAAGAAAATAGCATTGCAAGCGGGGGTGTCCACCGTTCCCGGCCATATGGGCCTGATCGCCGATGCCGATGAGGCGGTCAGGATTGCGCGCCAGATCGGCTATCCGGTGATGATCAAGGCCTCGGCGGGCGGGGGCGGCAAAGGCATGCGCATCGCCAACAGCGACGCAGAAGCCCGCGAAGGCTTTCAGTCGTCAAAAAATGAGGCGGCGGCAAGTTTTGGTGATGACCGGATTTTCATCGAGAAATTTGTCACCCAGCCGCGGCATATCGAAATTCAGGTGTTGGGAGACCAACACGGCACCATCGTCTATCTGCACGAACGCGAATGCAGCATTCAGCGGCGCAATCAAAAGGTTATCGAAGAAGCCCCGTCGCCGTTTCTGGACGCAGACACCCGCCGCGCGATGGGCGAACAGGCCTGTTCTTTGGCGCGGGCGGTGGCCTATACTTCGGCGGGGACGGTGGAATTTATCGTTGATGGCGCGCGGAATTTCTATTTTCTGGAAATGAACACCCGCTTGCAGGTGGAACATCCGGTCACTGAATTGATCACCGGCATTGATCTGGTGGAACAGATGATCCGGGTGGCGGCGGGCCATGCGTTGCCATTTGCGCAAAGCGATCTGAAAATCAACGGCTGGGCGATGGAAAGCCGCCTTTACGCCGAAGATCCCTACCGCAATTTCCTGCCGTCCATCGGCAGGCTGACCCGCTATCGCCCGCCCGTCGAAGGGCCAACCACCGCCGGGGGGATCGTGCGCAATGACACCGGCGTGTTCGAAGGCGGTGAGATTTCGATGTTTTACGATCCGATGATCGCCAAGCTGTGCACCTGGGCGCCCACCCGTGCGGCGGCGATTGACGAGATGCGGCTGGCGCTTGACACGTTCGAGGTCGAAGGCATTGGCCACAATCTGCCGTTTGTGGCGGCGGTTATGGATCATCCGCGCTTTCAGTCCGGCGATATCACCACGGCGTTTATCGCCGAGGAATATCCGGATGGCTTCAAGGGGGCGGTGCTGGATGACGCAACTTTGCGCCGGGTGGCGGCGGCGACGGCGGCGATGAACCGGGTGGCCGAAATTCGGCGCACCCGTATTTCGGGCACCATGGACAACCATGAACGCCGCGTCGGCGATGAGTGGGTGGCCACCGTGCAAGGCGCGGAATATGCGATGAAAATCAGTGCCGATCCGCAAGGATCCACCGTTGGATTTGCAGATGGGCCGGCGCTTCGGGTGACGTCTGACTGGACGCCGGGCCAGCCCTTGGCGCGGCTGATGATAGATGGCGCACCTTTGGTGATGACGGTCGCCAAGATCAGCGGCGGCTTTCGGGTGCGGTTGCGCGGTGCTGATCTGAAAGTGCATGTGCGCACCCCGCGTCAGGCAGAACTGGCCCGGCTGATGCTGGAAAAGGCCGCCCCGGATACATCGAAATTCCTGCTGTGCCCGATGCCCGGCCTGATTGCGCAGATCATGGTGGCGGTGGGCGACGACGTGCAAGACGGTCAGGCTTTGGCCACGGTCGAGGCGATGAAGATGGAAAACATCCTGAAGGCCGAACGCAGCGGCGTGGTCAAATCCATATCAGCGGTGGTTGGCGGCAGTTTGCGGGTGGATGACGTGATTATGGAGTTTGAATAACCACGGGCGCACGGCCTAAAACCCCGATGGGCTGCGCTTGAGTGCTTCAAGACGGCGGGACGGGAAAGTGTCGATGGCATGGCTGATTTCGCGGGTGTCCCAAGGCAGCGGTTTGCGCAACGCGATCTTGCCGTCCTTGTCGATCAGCACCAAAGAAAACCCGCGCGGGCGCAGCTTTTTACGAATGTCTGACGGCGGCTGCAGCGTGGTGTCGATGATGATCACCACCTCGCGTTCGATCAGATCGGCGGCGTTCTGGGTCAACAGCTCTAGCTGGCGGATAAAGTTGGGGTCATCGGGACTGTCAGCAAAAATCACCAGCGGGCGGTTAAGATACAGCAGATCGGCCAGCACAATCTGGTCGGCGGGCACCGGCGGCAGGGTGACTGTCTGGGAAAAGCCGGTCAGGGGCAGCAGGGCCGCGAAAATTACGCCGGCCAAAGACTTTATGAAGATGCTCATTGCCTAGATATAGGTCACAGTCGGCAAACAACCAAGACGGCGCGGAAGCTGCCGGATGCGAATAAAGGGGCGGCGATGTCAGATCCACTGGCGAAATGGGCGGCACTTGCAACGGGCGAGATGCGGGGCCGTGATCCGGCAGACCTGATCTGGCACACGCTGGAAGGGATCGCCATCAAACCGGTCTATACGGCGGCGGATGTGGCGGGCCTTGCGCAAATGGCCGAGATGCCGGGCGTCGCGCCCTATACCCGCGGCGTAAGGGCCACGATGTATGCGGGCAGGCCGTGGACCATCCGCCAATACGCCGGGTTTTCCACCGCCGAAGCCAGCAACGCCTTTTACCGCGCCAACCTTGCAGGTGGTCAGCAGGGCGTGTCGGTGGCCTTTGATCTGGCCACGCACCGGGGCTATGACAGTGATCATCCCCGCGTTGAAGGTGATGTCGGCAAGGCGGGCGTGGCGATCGACAGTGTCGAAGATATGAAAATTCTGTTCGACGGCATTCCGTTGGACAAGGTCAGCGTGTCAATGACGATGAATGGCGCGGTGATCCCGGTGCTGGCCTGTTTTGTCGTGGCGGCCGAGGAACAGGGCGTTGCGCGCACGGCGCTGTCGGGCACCATTCAGAACGATATTCTGAAAGAATTCATGGTGCGCAACACTTATATTTACCCGCCGGAACCGTCGATGCGGATCGTGGCGGATATCATCGAATACACCGCCGCTCAGATGCCAAAGTTCAACTCGATCTCGATCTCGGGCTATCACATGCAAGAGGCGGGGGCCAATCTGGTGCAGGAACTGGCCTTTACGCTGGCCGATGGGCGCGAATATGTGCGCACCGCTTTGGCGCGGGGCATGAAAGTGGATGATTTCGCGCCGCGCCTGTCGTTTTTCTTTGCCACCGGCATGAATTTCTTCATGGAGGTGGCAAAACTGCGCGCCGCCCGTCAGGTGTGGCACCGGGTGATGACAGAATTTGGCGCGCAAACCCCCAGCAGCCTGATGCTGCGCACGCATTGCCAGACATCTGGCGTGTCGCTGCAAGAAGCCGATCCCTATAACAATGTCATCCGCACCGCCTACGAGGCATTGGCGGCCACTTTGGGCGGCACCCAAAGCCTGCACACCAACGCGCTGGACGAAGCGATGGGCCTGCCCACCGAATTTTCGGCCCGCATCGCGCGCAACACCCAATTGATTTTACAGCATGAAACCGGGATCACCCATGTCGTCGATCCGTTGGCGGGATCTTATTACGTTGAAAGCCTGACGTCCACGCTTGCAGATGCGGCTTGGGCCTTGATGGCAGAGGTCGAGGCGATGGGCGGCATGACCCGCGCCGTGGCATCAGGCATGCCAAAGCTGCGGATCGAGGAATCGGCGGCCAAACGGCAGGCAGCAATTGATCTGGGCGATCAGGTCATCGTGGGGGTGAATAAATTCCGTCTGAAAACCCAAGATCCGATTGATGTGCTGGACATCGACAATATCGCCGTGCGCGATGCCCAGATTGCGCGCCTGAACGCCATCAGGCGCGCGCGCGATGCGAGCGCATGTCAGGCCGCGCTGGCGGAAATCACCCGGCGCGCAGGCGAGGGGGGCAATTTGCTGGAGGCTGCCATTGCGGCCGCACGGGCGCGGGCATCGGTGGGCGAGATCAGCATGGCGATGGAACAGGTCTTTGGGCGGCACCGGGCCGAGGTGAAAACCCTGGCGGGTGTTTACGGTGCGGCCTATCAGGGCGACGCAGGCTTTGCCGCCATTCAGGCCGATGTAGAGGCGTTTGCCAATGAAGAAGGTCGTCGCCCTCGCATGCTGGTCGTCAAGATGGGTCAGGATGGCCATGATCGCGGCGCCAAGGTGATTGCCACCGCCTTTGCCGATATCGGTTTTGATGTGGATGTGGGGCCTTTGTTTCAAACCCCCGCCGAGGCCGCGCAAGACGCTATCGACAATGATGTGCATGTGATTGGCATATCATCGCAGGCGGCGGGGCACAAAACGCTGGCCCCAAAGCTGGTGCAGGCGCTGCGCGCTGCGGGGGCGGGGGAAATTCTGGTAATTTGTGGCGGGGTGATCCCGCAACAGGATTATCAGTTTTTGTATGATGCCGGGGTGAAGGCGATTTTTGGGCCGGGCACCAATATTCCGGCGGCGGCCAAGGATATTCTTGATCTGATCCGCAAGGCACGGGGGCAGTCACTTTAGCCGCCCCGCCCCGGACCTGATCCGGGGTCTCGGCGTCACACAATCGGTCCCGGATCATGTCCGGGCGGGATGCACGCTATACCGTCTTGCCCTTCAACAGCGCAAAAATCGCCATCGCATGGCCATGCCCCAGTCCGAAATCGGTCTTCAGCCAATCGGTGATCTGGGTGGCCTTTACCCCCGGCGCAATGCCCTGCGGCCCGGCAAAGCCGCGGGCCGCGGCCAGCGCGCGAAACTCATCCGGGGTTTTGCCGGTAAGGGTCTGAATATTGTCGAGATACGCCTGAAACGACATTTGCAATCCGCCTTTCTCTAGGGCCGAAAGATCCCCAAACCGCACCCCGGCAGATCAGGCAGATCGTGCCGCCCAAGCCATGCCCCGGCGCATCAATTCGCGGGGCGCGCCGTGGTCAATCACGTTGGCCTGATGCCCCAGCGCGTTGTAATACACCCGGCCGCGGCCCCACATTTTGGAAAACACCACGGGCATGGCCACAGGGCCGTTGGGCGCATGCGGGCCATCGACCACCGGAAAATCACACACCGCGTGCACGCGCACGGCCGGGTCAATATGCAGATAATACTGCTCTGTCACCACGTCAAAATCACCGATGCCCGCCACCAGACCATCATCCGACACCATCCGCACCCGGTAGGCCACGCCATCATTGCCCGGATGCGCCACCCATTGCGCGCCCGTCATGAACTGCCATGCCACATCGGCGCGAAACGCATCGCACATGCCGCCGTGGCAGCCGGCAAGGCCCACACCCTTTTCCACCGCCGCTGCGACGTGGCGCGATTGATCTTCGGTGATGCTGCTCATCGTCCACACCGGCACGATCAGCGACAGATCCGTCAATCGGGCCGGGTCGTCAAAACAGGCCAAAGTATCGGTGACATCAACTTCAAAGCCCACCGCGCGCAGATCGGTGGCAAACAGGGCGGCCACTTTATCGGGTTCATGCCCCGGCCAGCCGCCCCAAGTGATCAATGCTTTATGCGCCATGCCCGCCCCCTGTTTTGCGGCAGAGTGTGGCCGCAAACCCGAAAGGTCAATCCTTAGAACCGCTGCGGGCCTGCGGGTTTGTTGGCCATGATGCCCTCGATTTCGGCCATCACATCCGGCGTCAGTTTTGCCTTGTGATCCAGTGCAGCAAGGTTGTCGGTCAACTGACTGGCGCGCGATGCACCCAGTATAACGGTCGATACCCGCGGGTTGGCCAGACACCACAGCAAGCACATATGCGCCAACGACATCCCTGATTTGGCGGCAAGATCGGCCAGCGCCCGGGTTTTCACCAGTTTTTGCTGGCCTGCGTCCGACATCAGCATATCGCGCAGCCATTCATAGCCGGGCAGGGTCATCCGGCTGTCGTTCGGGATCGCCGCGTTGTATTTGCCGGTCAGGATACCTGATGCCAGAGGGGACCAGATCGTGGTGCCAAGACCGTAGGTATCGTAGATCGGGGCATAGTCGGCTTCGACCTTTTCGCGTTCAAACAGGTTGTATTGCGGCTGTTCCATCGTGGGCGGCGTCAGACCACAGGCGCGGGCCACGGCATGCGCTTCGGTGATTTGTTGGCCCGACCATTCCGATGTGCCCCAATACAGCACTTTGCCTTGGGTGATCAGATTGTGCATCGCGCGAACGGTTTCCTCAATCGGCGTGTCGATGTCGGGGCGATGGCAGAAATACAGGTCCAGATGTTCGACCTGCAGGCGCTTTAGGGCGGCGTGGGCTGCTTCGGTGACATGTTTGGCCGACAGCCCGCGCTGGGTGGGTTTTTCACCGCCCCAGAACACTTTGGACGACACGATATAGCTGTCGCGCGTCCATTTCAGCGCCGCCAATGCCTCACCCATCAGGGTTTCGGAATTGCCTTGCTCATAGCCTTCGGCATTGTCAAAAAAGTTAACCCCCGCCGCATAGGCTTGCGCCATCAGCGATTTGGCATCAGATCCATCGACCTGTTTGCCAAATGTGACCCAAGAGCCAAAGGAAAATTCGGAAACCTTAAGGCCAGATTTGCCCAAGCGACGATAATCCATGGTGGTGCTCCTGATTTGGATGATGGTCCTGTTAGGTAGCAAGTTTTTGTCCAAGGAACAGCGATAAGCATCGCCAACTCTGTGTGCCGGCGCACAAGCAGATCAGCATAGGTAAAGAATATTTGACACAATGTTATTAATTTAATACCTAAAGTGCAGAAAGTCATACCAAAGGTCGAATCGCCATGTCGTTTGAAGAACGTAACGCCGTGACCGGCATTTTGGCGGGGTTGCTAAGCTGTGCCGTCATGCTGGTGGTTTTGGTGCAAAAATCGGGCGCCGGGGTGTTTGATGGCCCGGACGGTTTGATGCACTGGGCGCGCACCGTGCTTTGGCTTATCGTGTTCGGTATCGCCATCGTGATTGTGATGACGATCCTGTTCAATATTGCC
This sequence comes from Cypionkella sp., assembly GCA_031422555.1. GTDB lineage: Bacteria > Pseudomonadota > Alphaproteobacteria > Rhodobacterales > Rhodobacteraceae > JANNAT01. The sequence goes on from JANPLZ010000141.1 coordinate 19,546, forward strand.
TATGCGATCCTTACCGGCGAAAAGAAGCCGGATTTTCTAAGCGATGAACGCGATACCTTGATCGGTTTGCGCGGCATTCAGGCCACGTTGGTTGTGCTGTCGGCGGGCATTGTGATGGCGTTCATCGCCCTCGCGTTTGGCGTGCCGGTGTTGACGGCGCTGAACATCGTCCTTGCCGCCTGTGCGGTAAGCAGCTTTGCCAGCGAAGTGACAAAGCTGATCCTTTACAGGCGGGGGTTCTGATTTTGGCCCGTGCCAGAATTACCAATCAGATCCGCCGTTTGCGTTTTGACGCGGGCGAGATGACCCAAAAAGATCTGGCAAACGCGGTGGGGGTAACCCGCCAAACCATCATGGCGATTGAGAATGCCAAGTATTTCCCATCGCTGGAGCTGGCCTTTCAGATCGCCCGACATTTCAACAAACCCCTCGATCAGGTGTTTCAGTTCGAACAAGACCCCGCCTGATTTTATAATCCCAACGAAGGATCCGTCCCATGACACGCATTTTTGCGCGCCCGCATTGGCTTGCCATTTTTCTGCTGCTTGCCACGTTCATTCCAATCGCCGCCGCCTCTGTGACGATGTTACAGATAGCGGCAGGCGGTTTGCCGGAAAGTTCGATCAAATTTGCGGTCGTGCCGGGATCTTTGTTCTTTCATGCCCTTGGCGGTGTGCTGTTTGGCTTGCTGGGGCCGTTGCAGTTCGCAGGCGTGCTGAAGCGCCGCTTTGGGCGGTTGCACAAGATAACCGGGCGGGTGTTTGTGGCCTCTGGCCTGCTGCTGGGCCTGTCATCGCTGCGGCTGTTGGCCGAATTTCCCGATGCCTCTACTTGGGTTTTGCTGTCGGCACGGTTGGCTGCGGGCTTGGGCCTGTCATTGGCGTTGATTTGGGCACTGGTCGCCATCCGGCAAGGCCGCGTCGCCCGCCACCGCGCCTGGATGATCCGCGCCTATGCGGTTGGCATGGGGTCGGCAACAATTTCGTTTATCATGCTGCCGATTTTCCTGATCACCGGCAAGCCTGTCGAAGGCTATGCCGCTGATCTGTTGTTCGTGGCCTCTTGGGTCATCAATATTGCAATTGCGGAATGGGTGATCCGCAAGGCAAAGCCGCTATCCCTTAAATCCCCGCGTATATCTGCTCCACCCGCGCCACCGCTGCCTCGGCTGTCATCTCTTCGCTGACGCCGCTGCGCCGCGAGGTCAACTCGACCACGCCATTGGCCAATCCACGCGGGCCAACGGTGATACGCCACGGCAAACCGATCAGATCCATGGTGGCGAATTTCGCGCCCGCGCGTTCGTCACGGTCGTCATAAAGCGCCTCAAGCCCCTGCGCCGCCAAGGCTTTGTATAGCCCGCTGCAGGCCGCATCGGTGCCCGCGTCGCCCTGTTTCAGGTTGACGATGCCCACCGGGAAGGGCGTCACACCTTCAGGCCAGATGATGCCGCGATCATCATGGCTGGCCTCAATAATCGCGCCCAACAGCCGCGACACGCCAATACCGTGGCTGCCCATTTCAACCGGCACTTTTGATCCGTCAGCGGTGACCACCGTGGCACCCATGGCTTCGGAATATTTGGTGCCAAAGTAGAAAATCTGCCCCACTTCGATGCCGCGCGCCACTTTGCGACGTTCCTCGGGAATGGCGTCGAACAAGGCGGCATCGTGGGTTTCATCGGTGCGGGCATAAAGCGTGGTGAATTCTTTGCAAACCGCCGCAACGGCGTCGCGGTCATCATAATCAACCTCACGGTCACCAAGGCGCAGGTCGGTTACGGCGGAATCGAAGAACACTTCGGATTCGCCCGTTGCGGCCAGCACCAGAAATTCATGGGTATCTTCGCCGCCAATAGGCCCGCTGTCCGCGCGCATCGGAATAGCCGTCAGCCCCATGCGTTCGTAAGTGCGCAAATAGCTGACCATGTGGCGGTTATAGGCGTGCAG
>JANPLZ010000142.1:0-7878 GCA_031422555.1 Cypionkella sp.
CCCACGGCGGTGCCCATCACATAGGGCAGGCCCTGGCCGCCATAGTCCGGATCGCAGTCAAGCGCCGTCCAGCCGCCATCTTTCATCGCCGCAAACGCGGCTTTGAAACCGGGCGGGGTGCGGACCACGCCGTTTTCCAACACACAGCCAATGCGATCACCAACGGCATTCAACGGGGCCAGCACGTCTGAGGCCACTTTGCCCGCCTCGTCCAGCACCGCCGCGGTAAAGCCTGCGTCCAGATCGCTGTAGCCCGGCACGTCGGATGTCGTGATGGCCAGAACGTCATGCAACACGAATTGCAGGTCTTTGAGGGGGGCTACGTAGCTGGGCATCGGCATCATCCTTATTTTGGGTCAGGCGTCGGTGGAAGGTCTGGCGTCAGTGGAAGGTCTGGCGTCGGTGGAAGATCAGGTAAAAATTTTGGGTCAGGCGGCAGTTTCGCGGCGAAACGCGGCAAGGGCGGCTTCGCCTTCGGCCAGTTGCGCCTTCAGTTCGGCAATTGCTGTATCAAGTTCGGACCGCTGCGATTCCATCTGCGCCAGTCGCTGGCGGGCAAGATCAAACGTGCGGGTCAGTTGCGCCTCGTTCGATCCGTTGCGATCATACATATCCAACAACTGCCGGATGTCTTCGAGCGAAAAGCCAAAGCGTTTGCCGCGCAGGATCAGTTGCAAGCGCGCCCGGTCGGCGCGGGTGAACAGCCGTTTGGTGCCTTGACGGATCGGTGACAGCAACTCTTTGGATTCGTAGAACCGCAACGTGCGTGGCGTGACATCATAGTGTTCACACATCTGACGGATGGTCAGCGCATCGGTGATTTCGGTGGGTCGCGGATTTGTCATGGCACTCTCAAAGCACAAGGGTCTGTGCCGGGCTGATACTGGGTTCTGAACATATTAATAGACTGCTTTACGTTTACGTAAATGTAACGTCACGTCAGTTTTCTGCTTGACGTGGTGTCAGGCAAAAACCCGCGGTCAGGTCTTGGGCGGCTGGCCGATGTCGGTGGCGGCCGAGTTTCGCAACGCCCGTAAATCGGCGATGGTGGTGTCCAATTCGCTGCGTTGGCGTTCCAGATCGGCCAGTTGCCGGTCCGCCAGTTCCAGCCAGTTTTCCAACTGCGGCGTGGTGCCCTTGTTGCGGTAGATCATCAGCCACTGGCGGATTTCTTCCAGCGAAAAGCCAAATCTCCGCCCGCGCAGGATCAAGGTCATGCGCGCCACTTCGCGGGCTCCATAAAACCGCGCGCGCCCGTCTTTTTCCGGCGACAGCAGTTCAATGTATTCGTAATAGCGCAGCGTGCGCGGTGTTACATCAAAGCGCAGGCACATTTCTTTGAAACTAAGGCGGATATCTGTCATCAGGTCTCCCCCTTGTTACAACCTTGGTGAGAGCAGCCTAAGGGCAACGTAAACATTGCGCAAGAATTGTGCGTGGGGCCCTTGCACATCGCCGTGCAGGGCCGATGATGCTGGCAAAGCGGGGCTTGATAGGGCGGACAGGAACACACCATGGAATCGCAAACGCTACGGAATGCGCGCCAGTTCATCGCGGCCTTGCCGCATGCGCAGGCTTTGGCGATGGATCTGGTTGAATTGGGCAGCGGCTTTGCCACCGTGACGATGCCGTGGGATGCGCGACTGGTTGGCGATCCGGCGACGGGGGTGCTGCATGGGGGTGCTGTTTCGGCCTTGATGGATACCGCCAGTGGTGCTGCGGTGATGTGTCATCCGGCAGCGCCGATGTCGACAGCCACTTTGGGCCTGCGGGTCGATTATATGCGCCCGGCCACCACCGGCCAGCCGATTACCGCCCGCGCCGTGTGCCATCATGTGACCCGCAACGTGGCCTTTGTCCGGGTCACCGCCACGGATGCAGACGAAACGCGGCCCGTGGCAATGGGCACCGGCACCTTTACGCTTGATCGCCCCGCGCCATGATCGGCGCTGCGCATGAACCGGTCAAATCGGTGAAATCGCGGCGCGATCAGGCTTTGGCGGCGCTGGTGGCCGGTGTGCCCTATATCCAGTTTCTGGGTATCCGCTTTGATCGGCGCGGCGATGAGATAACGGCGCTTTTGCCGTTCGACGACAAGCTGATCGGCAATCCGATGATCCCGGCGCTGCATGGCGGGGTAACGGCGGCATTCATGGAAGTGTCCGCGATTATCGAATTGGCATGGTCAAGCCAGTGGCTGGATATGGAGGCCGGGGTATCGCAACCGATGCGCTTGCCCAAGACCATTGATTTCAACGTGGATTATCTGCGCGCAGGGCTGGCACGCGATGCCTATGCGCGCGCCGTGGTCACCCGGTCGGGCCGCAGGTTTGCGTCAGTGCAAGTGCAGGCGTGGCAAGACAACCGGGCCAAGCCCTTTGCCATGGCCTCGGCGCATTTCCTAATGCCGGAAAAGGCGGATGCGCAAGATTAACGCCGGATAAAGGCAAACGCCGCCGATGCCGCCCAGCCCGCAACCGCGGCCATGACCAGACTGATCACGCCATATAAAAATGGCCGCTCATGCGCCAGATTGAACAAAAACCGCTCTAACCCGGCTTTGCGCACCCCGATCAGCCGTTCTTGGGTGTCCACCACGCGGCCACCGCGCAGCAAAAACATCCGCACCCGGTAATTGCCTTCGGTCAGGTTGGCAGGCAACACAACATCAGTGCGAAACAGGGTTTCCTCAACCAGTTGCACCGAATTTTCGGCGATGCGGTAGCTGTCGTTTTGCAAACGGATGCGCTGCAGGGCCTCGACAAAATCGGGTGCGTTGCTGGCCTCGGCGCTGATGCCAACGGCGCGGATCACTTGCGGGATGGTGATCTTGCTGCGCAGATCGTCTGTGTCGGACAAAATGGAGGCCAGCGGCCCCGAGGTGGCCACTGTGTAAAAGCTGGGGGCGGAATCAATGCGCACCGCCGCGCCATTGATCCAGATGCCCGCCACCCGTTCCTTGCGCCGGATCACCAGCGGCACCGATGGCCCTTCCACGGTGATGATCATATCCAAGGTTGTGTCGCCGGGCGTGGGGCTATCGCGCTTGACCGCGCCATAGATCAAGATTTCCGAGCCGTCGAAATTCGCGGTGATCGACACCCGATTTTGGCTAAGACCCGCCACGATTTTCTCGGTTGGGGTGGCCACGGCGGGCACGGCCAAGGCCAGCCCTGTCAGCACAGCGATGGCTGCGACTACCCGGTTCATGGCAACAAACCGGGGGTGACCGAAAACAGTTCCGACGGTTGCAACAGCAGATCAAGGGCGATTTTAAGGCACACTGCCAAGACCAGAATTGCCAGCAATATCCGCAACTGTTCAGCCTTCAGCCGCACCCCAACCCGTGCGCCGATTTGCGCCCCGATCACCCCGCCGATGATCAGCAAGAATGCCAGTAGCATATCGACGGTCTGGCTGTTGATGGCATGCATGATGGTGGTAAAGCCAGTGACAAAGATGATCTGAAACAGCGATGTGCCGATCACCACTTTGGTCGGCATCCCCAACAGATAGATCATTGCGGGCACCAGAATAAACCCGCCGCCCACGCCCATGATCGCCGCCAGCACACCCACAAACGCCCCTACCGCCAAGGGCGGCAGCACCGAGATATAAAGGCCCGAGGCGCGGAACTTTGTCTTCAACGGCAGGCGATGAACCCAAGTATGGATATGTGATCTGCGCACCGGGGCCGCGCCGCCAGCCCGCCGGGCGCGCAGCATGGACCGGACGGATTCCCAAAACATCAACCCGCCGATCAGGCCAAGGAAAAGCACGTAAGACAGCTGCACAAAAAGATCGATTTGCCCGCGGGACGTCATCCAGGCAAACACCTGCACCCCCGCGAACGACCCCACAACGCCGCCCGCCAGCAGCACCAGCCCCATACGAAAATCCACCGCCTTGCGTTTCAGCTGCACCAGGACGCCCGAAACCGATGAGGCCACCACCTGGTTTGCGCCCGTTGCCACCGCAACGCCGGGCGGCACCCCGATGAACAACAGCAGCGGCGTGATCAGAAATCCGCCGCCCACCCCAAACATGCCGGACAGAAATCCAACCATGCCGCCAAGCCCCAACAGCAGGAAGGCGTTGATTGAAACCTCGGCGATGGGGAGGTAAAGTTGCATGGCCGCAGGCCCGGGGCAAAGGGGTAAGATTATTCGACGCATGCGCGTCTTTGTGCAAGATGTCAAATGCTTGGCGGGCTTAGTGCATGTTGCGCAGAAAATGCCGAAGCACCTGTTCCAGCTTTGCCGCACCCACGGGCGCCATTGCCTTGGTATGGGCGTGGCTGATCGACTCTGTCGAAAGGCCAGCGGCCATGTTGGTGATGGTGGAAATCGCTGCGACCCGCAGGCCAAGATAGCGCGCAAGGATCACTTCGGGCACGGTCGACATGCCCACCGCGTCTCCGCCAAGGGTTTTGATCGCGCGAATTTCGGCGGGGGTTTCAAATGACGGGCCGGAATACCATGCATACACCCCTTCGGGCAGGGCCACACCCGTGGCATGGGCGCTGGCCCGCAAGGCGGTCCGCAGATCAGGGTCATGCGCCGCCGTCATCGGCACAAACCGCGCATCGGTTTTCTCGCCGATCAGCGGGTTCAGGCCGGAAAAGTTGATGTGATCCGACAGCAGCATCAAATCACCGGGGGCAATATCGGCGCGCAGGCTGCCTGCCGCGTTGGTGGCGATCAGCCTATCTGCCCCCAGCGCCTGCAATACCGCCAAGGGCAGGCGCATCGCCGCCGCATTGCCGTTTTCATAGTAATGCTCGCGCGCGCCAAACACCGCTACGCGCACACCTTCCAGATCGCCAATCACCAGATTGGGGTTATGCCCGGACACGCCGATATGCGGAAATCCCGGCAGATCGGCATAAGGGATCGCAACCCCATCGACCGCCGCCGCCAAATGCCCCAATCCCGACCCCAGGATCAGGCCCAGCGCAACGGGCGCAGACCCCGCCCGCGCACGCACTACCGCCGTGCAGTCGTCAACGTTCTTTGACATAAGGCTCGCCCCCGGCACGCGGCGGCGTGGCTTTGCCAACAAGGCCCGCCAAGACCACCACCGTCAGTATATAGGGCAGCGCATCCAGTGCGGGCACCGGGATCGACACGCCAAGGTTTTCAAGCACATCCGGGCGCAGCGCCAGCGCTTGAAAAAACCCGAACAACAGCGTCGCCCACAGGCAATACCACGGCCGCCATTTGGCAAAGATCAACGCCGCCAGCGCGATATAGCCCCGCCCCGCCGTCATCTCACGCCCAAAGCCCGCTTGCAGGCCGGTGGCCATATAGGCCCCGGCAAGCCCGCATAAAACCCCGGTGATCATCACCGCAGCAAAGCGCAGCCGCACCACCGACACGCCCGCCGTATCCACCGAAGCCGGATTTTCCCCCACCGCGCGCAGCCGCAGCCCGAACCGGGTGCGATACAAAACCCACCACGACAGCGGCACCAAAGCCAAGGCGACATAGACCAGAATGGTATGTTCCGACAGCACCTCGGCGTAAAACGGGCCAAGAATTGGCACATCACGCAGGGTTTCGGCAAAGGGCAGGCTGATCGGGGCAAAGCGGCCATCGCCGGTCAAAGGCGCGGTGCGCCCGCCTTGGCCAAACAAATCCTGCGCCACCAGCACCGTTATCCCCGAGGCCACAAAATTAAGCGCCACACCCGATATCAACTGATTGCCGCGAAAGGTGATCGACGCCAATCCATGCACCAGCGCAAACAGCATCGACCCGCCGATTCCCGCCAAAAGCCCGATCCAGACCGATCCGGTCAGCGCCGCGACGGCAGCCGAACTCATCGCGGCCATCAGCATCTTGCCTTCCAGCCCGATGTCAAAAATGCCCGCGCGTTCTGAATACAACCCCGCCAGACAGGCCAACAGCAACGGTGTCGCCAACCGCAAGGCCGTGTCCAGAATTTGCAACAATGTGGCGTAATCCATCACGTAGCCCCTTTGCGATTGGGCCGGAAAAACACCCCCAGAATCATCCGCACCATTTGATCCAGCGCGCCGGTAAACAAGATCACCAAGCCCTGCACCACCGTGCGCAATTCAATCGGGATTGACGTCCACAGACCCAATTCGGCCCCACCCTGAAACAAGAAGCCAAACAAAATCGCCGCCACAAATACCCCTGCCGGGTGATTGCGCCCCATCAGCGCCACCGCAATGCCAATAAACCCCGCCCCTTCGGCCGAGTTTTGCAGCAACCGCTCGCTTTCGCCCATAACGTTGTTGATCGCCATCAATCCCGACAAACCACCCGAAATCAGCATCGCCACCATGATGATCTTGACCGATGAAATGCCAGCGTAATTGGCGGCTTTTTCCGATTTGCCAAAGGCGCGGATCTCGTATCCCAGCCGGGTGCGCCACATCAGCGCCCACACCATCACGCACGCCGCACAGGCTATAAAGAACGTCACATTTGCGGGCACTTTTTCATAGGCTGCCAGACCGTCTTTGCCCAGTTTGACCATGCCATCCGGAGTGTATTTCAAAAACAGGTTTTGCAGCAGCGGAATGTCCTGAAACTGCGGCAGCTTGGCTCCTTCGGGAAAGCGGGCTGAGGCCGGGTCCATTTGCCCGTCAGGGCGCAGCACGTTGACCAACACATAAATCAGCAGGGCCGCAGCAATATAGTTGAACATGATCGTGGTGATCACGATATGGCTGCCGCGCTTGGCTTGCAGCCATGCAGGTATCGCCGCCCAAGCCGCGCCAAACGCCGCCGCCCCCACCATCGCCGCCAACAGTGCCAGCGTCCAATGCGGCCACGGCAACGCCAGACAGACCAGTGCCACGCCAAGGCCGCCCAATTGCGCCTGCCCTTCGCCGCCGATGTTGAACAACCCGCCGTGAAACGCCACCGTCACAGCAAGGCCGGTAAAGATGAAACTGGTGGCATAATACAGCGTATAGCCCCAGGCATAAGGCGACCCCAGCGCGCCATCGACCATCACGGTAAACGCCTCAACCGGGCTTTGGCCAATGGACAACAACACCAAGGCCGACACGATTGCCGCCAGCAAAAGACTGATCAGCGGCACCAGAATTACATCGGCCCAGGTTGGCAATTTGGTCATGTGGCGGCCCCTTTGGCACGTGAATCGGGCGTCATTCCCGCCATTAGCATCCCCAATTCCCGCTCATCGGTGGTGGCGGGGTCGCGGAACCCCATGATCTGGCCATCAAACATTACGCCGATCCGGTCGGACAGCGACATGATCTCATCCAGTTCCACCGACACCAGCAAGATGGCCTTGCCCTGATCGCGCAGCGCGACGATTTGTTTGTGAATAAACTCGATCGCGCCAATATCGACGCCGCGGGTGGGTTGACCGATCAGCAAGAGGTCTGGATTACGCTCCATCTCGCGGGCGACAACGATCTTTTGCTGATTGCCGCCCGAGAAATTCTTGGCCGCCAGCGTGGGAATCGGCGGGCGCACGTCAAAGGTTTCCATTTTGCGCACCGTGTCGGCGCGCAGCGCGTCGTTGTCCATGAACAGCGCATTCTTTTGATATTCGGGCGCGGTGTGATAGCCAAAGGCCACGTTTTCCCACGCCGAGAAATCCATGATCAGCCCCAGCGCCTGACGGTCTTCGGGCACATGCGCAATCCCCGCAGCACGCCGGGTCTGGCCGTTGTTTTGTGCACCCGTCAGGGGCAGTGCCGCCCCCTTTAGCACAATTGCCCCGGTTGCCCGCGCGATACCGCCCAAGGCCTGCAGCAGTTCCGACTGACCGTTCCCGGCAACACCGGCGATGCCCAAAATCTCGCCGGCGCGGATGTCGAACGACACGCCCTTCAGCCGGGTCACGCCGTGTTCATCCTTGACCACCAGATTT